>NZ_JAPSIW010000187.1 GCF_031178505.1 Streptomyces sp.
GGTCCGCGAGGCCGGCCTGGAGATCGAGGCCGGCCAGGACCTGCGACCAGCCGTACCGGGCGGGGCGCGGGCAGGCGTGCACGATCCGGGCGCAGGTGTCGACCCGGTCGGGCGCCGAACCGGGGCCTATCGTGGCGTACTTGAGGATCTTCTTCGAAAGGGCCGTGACCGGTCCCAGCGGCGCCTTGGAGCCGAGCACCGCCCCGGTCAGCAGGGTCCGCAGACCGCCCGGCCGCAGGGGGAGGACGGTGGCCTCGGCGGTCAGCCGTGAGGGCCCGGTCGAGCAGAGCAGCACGGCGGCGGCGTGCTGCCGCAGGCCCGCCCGGCCGGCGGCGGCCATGATCGTCATGCCGCCCATGGAGTGCCCGGCGAGGACGGCGCGTTCACCGGGGCCGAGCGTGGCGGCGAGCACCGCCTCCAGGTCGTCGGCGAGGGACGTGGTCGAGTAGCCCTGCCCGGTGGGCCCGGGCAGCGGCGAACGGCCGTGGCCGCGCTGGTCGTAGGCGATGACCCGGTGGTCGGTGGCGAGCGCGCGTATCTGCTCCGCCCAGAAGGCGATGGAGCAGGTCCACCCGTGGGCGAGCACGACGGCGGGGGCGCCCTCGGGGCCGTACACCTCGACGTGGACGCGGGCGCCGTCGGCGGAGACGGCGGTCAGTTCGCGGGGAACCGGCATGCGGCGGAGCGTCACTTGGCCGCCTCCTTCGCGCGGGAGGCCGGGGTCCCGGCCGGGTTCAGGGGCCTGGGCGCGCGGACCACCTCGTACTCGGAGAGGTCGACCCGGCGGGTCTCGCGCCGGAACTCGGCGGTCGTGCCGGGCCACAGGGTGGTGTTGCGGCCGCTGGCGTCGAGGTACCAGCTGTCGCAGCCGCCGGACTTCCACACGGTCCGCTCCATGCGGGACTGGACCTTGCGGTTCCAGGCGCCGACGGCGGAGGGCCGCACGGCGAGGGCGGCGCGTTCGCCGAGGCCGTGGAGCCGGCGCAGGTAGTCGGCCATGTAGTTCAGCTGGGACTCGATCATGAGGATCATCGAGGAGTTCCCGAGGCCCGTGTTGGGCCCGATGATCATCATGAGGTTGGGGAAGCCGCTCGCGGTGGCTCCGCGCAGCACCTGCACGCCGTCCTTCCAGGACTCGGCGAGGCTGTGCCCCTCGGCGCCGATCACGCGCTCGGCGATCGGGATGTCGGTGACGTGGAAGCCGGTGCCGAAGATGATCGCGTCGACCTCGGTCCCGGTGCCGTCGGCGGCCACCACGGTCGAGCCGCGGACCTCGCGCAGCCCGGAGGCGACGACGTCGACGTTGGGCTGGGCCAGCGCCGGGTAGTACGTGTTCGAGAGCAGGATCCGCTTGCAGCCGATGCGGTACGAGGGGGTCAGCTTCGCGCGCAGCTCCGGGTCCTTGATGGAGCGGGCGATGTTGGCCTTGGCGAGCTTCTCGACCAGGCCGAGTTCGCCGGGGTGCTTGGTGAAGGCGCCGACCTGGAGCTCGCGGATGCCCCAGAGGACGCCGCGCCGCAGGGTGGCCGTGACGGGCAGCGTGCGGTGCAGCCAGCGCTCGGCGCCGCTGATGGAGCGGTCCATGCGCGGCATGACCCACGGGGGCGTGCGCTGGAAGAGGGTCAGCCGGCCGACCTCGCGCTGGATCTCGGGCACGATCTGGATGGCCGAGGCGCCGGTGCCGATCATGGCGACGCGCTTGCCCCTGAGGTCGTAGTCGTGGTCCCAGCGGGCGGAGTGGAAGACCCTGCCGGGGAAGTCGGCGAGCCCCGGGATGTCGGGGATCTGCGGGTCGGACAGCGGCCCGGCGGCGGAGACGACGACATCGGCGCTGAGCCGGCCCGCGCTGGTCTCGATCTCCCAGCGCAGCTCCTCGGCGTCCCACTCCATGCGGAGCATCTCGTGGTTGAGACGGATGTGCGGACGGAGCCCGAAGGTGTCGGCGACGTGCTCCAGGTAGGCCCGGATGTGCCGCTGGCCGGAGAAGGTGCGGGGCCAGTCGGGGTTGGGCGCGAAGGAGAAGGAGTAGAGGTGGGACGGGACGTCACAGGCGCAGCCGGGGTAGCTGTTGTCGCGCCAGGCGCCGCCCACGGAGTCGGCCCGTTCCAGGACGACGAAGTCGGTGATCCCCTCGCGGCGCAGCCGGACGGCGGCTCCGAGCCCGCCGAATCCCGATCCGATCACCGCCACCCGTACGTGCTCGTGCTTCGCCATGCCGCCTCCCGCGCGCCCGGCCAAGATTCCGCCAGCAATCACTGGCACAGTCGGGACTGTAGAGCAGCTCCCTACCGAGCGGTAGAGGTCCGGCGCGGGAAAGTTACCGGCGGTACAACATAGGCTGGCGTCCGTGGCAGAAGGATCAGGCACCCGACCGGGCGAGACGGCGGAGACCGCGGCGGGCACCCCCGTACGCGAGTACCGCATGGAGGAGCTCGCCGCCGCGGCCGGCATCACCGTCCGCACGCTGCGCTTCTACCGGGAGCGCGGCCTCATCCCGCCGCCCCGCCGCGAGGGCCGCATCGCCTGGTACGACGACCACCACCTGGCCCGGCTGCGCACCATCGCCGCCCTCCTGGAACGCGGCCACACCCTCAACGGCATCGCCGACCTCACCGCCGCCTTCGAGAGCGGGCGCAACGTCCGCGAGGTCCTCGCCCTCCCGGCACCCACCGAGGAGGAACCGGTCCGCCTCACCCCCGAGGAACTCGCCGACCACTTCGCCGGCGAGGTCACCCCCGAGAACCTGGCGGCCGCGCTCGACCTCGGCTACGTCCTCACCGACGGCGAGGAGTTCGTCCACATCAGCCGCCGGCTGCTCGACGTCTCCGCCGCCCTCGTCCGCGAGGGCGTTCCGCTCGCCGAGGTCCTCAAGGCGGGCGCCCGCGTCCGCGAGCACGCCGAGGCCCTCGCGGGCCTCTTCACCGACCTCCTCCGCGCCCACGCCCGCGACGGCGACATGCAGCGCCTTCGCCCGCTCGCCAAGAGCGTGGTCGAGGCGGAACTGTCGATGGCCCTCGACCGGCAACTTCGGGACGACACCGCGTAGGCGCCCTGGTCAGAGCTGGTACACGGCGGTGACCGGCGCGTGGTCGCTCCACCGCTCGGCATGGGTGGCGGCCCGCTCGACGTACGCCTTCACGGCCTTGGCGGCGAGGCCCGGGGTGGCGATCTGGTAATCGATCCGCCAGCCACTGTCGTTGTCGAAGGCGCGCCCGCGGTACGACCACCAGCTGTAGGGGCCCTCCTGGTCGGGGTGGAGGGCGCGGACGACGTCCACGTAGCCGCCGTCGTGCTCGTCGAGGACGCGGCTCAGCCAGGCGCGCTCCTCGGGGAGGAAGCCGGCGTTCTTGCGGTTGGCCCGCCAGTTCTTGAGGTCGGCCTCGCGGTGGGCGATGTTCCAGTCGCCGCAGACGACGACCTCGCGGCCGTCGGCGGCGGCCCGCTCCTTCAGCTCCTTGAGGTAGGGCAGGAAGACGTCCATGAAGCGGTACTTCTCGTCCTGGCGCTCGGTGTCGACCTCGCCGGACGGCAGGTAGAGGCTGGCGACGGTGACGCCGGGCAGGTCGGCCTCGATGTACCGGCCGCTGCCGTCGAACTCGGTCGACCCGAAGCCGACGCGCACGGCGTCGGGCTCGCGCCGCGTGTAGAGGGAGACACCGGCCCGGCCCTTGGCGGCGGCGGGAGCGTGGGCGGTGAACCAGCCCTCGGGGGCCCGGACCTCCGCGGGCAGCTGGGCCTCCTCGGCGCGGACCTCCTGGAGGCAGACGGCGTCGGCGGAGCTGCCGGCCAGCCACTCGGAGAAGCCCTTCTTGGCGGCGGCACGGAGACCATTGACGTTCACGCTGGTCACTGTGTACAAAACATGCCCTTTCACAGGGGTGGAGAGGTGAGGCCCACGGGTCAGGCTCCCACACCGGCTGAACCTCCACCGTGGACCCCCTCCTTCCGGTCGCCGCGTGAGGACGACCCGGCGCGCGAGCTGCCGCAGCAGGCCGCTGCACTCGCTGTCGTCCCTCATCCTTCCCTCCACCCATACGAAAGCGGCCCGCTCCCTCCCGGTGCGGGCCGCTTTCGTCATGTCCGGGGGGTCACCGAACCCACTCCGCCCCGGGCACCGGGCACGACTCCGAGTCCAGCCAGGCCACCGTGGACCGAGGCCCGACCGTCAGCCCGAACCGCTCGAACCCCGGCCGGGACCGGCCGTTCCACCACCGGTAAGCGGCTTCGGTCTCATCCCACAGGCGCCGGGGCCCACTCTGGTAGACGACGAACTCGCTCTCCCCCGGCTCCCAGTCGATCGACGCCCAGGACTCACCATCGAGGCCGTACGTCCACAGCGTGTACGAACCGTCGTCGTACCGCTCGACCGACCACCATGCGTCATGCACGTGAAGGCCAATGGCGAACTGCTCGACCCAACCGCCCACGTCCGACGGCGGGATGAGCGTGGCGCTCCGGACGCCGTCCGCCGGCCAGGCCTGCCCGCGCATGTACGTCTCATGGGCGGGAAGATCTGCGCGCTGCTGCCTCAGTCGCATGAACGCCGAGGACCGGGTGAAGCGCCCCCGGGCGTGGCCGTCCTCGCCGACCACCAGGCGCACGATGGCCTCCCCGCCGTACAGCGGGCCCCACGGTGCGACGATCACCCCGCCCGTCGCCGTCTGCTCGATCCAGGCCGACGGGACCTCGCCAACCGAGCAGGTCGCGATCACGCGGTCATACGGTGCCCGGTCGGCAAATCCCTCCCGGCCGTCGCCGACGACGACGAGCGGTTCTTCGGCGCCGAACTCGGCGAGGTTCTGCCGGGCGCCCGCCGCGACGGCCGGGTCGTACTCGATGCTGACGACGTTCTTCGCACCGGCCCGGTGGGCGAGTAGGGCCGCGTTCCACCCCGTGCCCGTCCCGATCTCCAGCACCCGGTGACCTTCTTCGACGTCGAGGTCGCCGAGCATGCCGAACACCATGCGAGGCTGCGAGTTGCTGCTCGACGGGCGCGTGCCGAGGCCGTCGCCCTCGTGTTCGCCGTCATCCCACTGCGTGGTGAGCGGCCGGTCCTCGTAGACCGCGGTCAGCCAGTCGATCGGGTCGGTGCGGCGATCCACCAACGCTGTCTGGCGGGTGCCGTCGGGGGTGCCGGGCCAGATTCGATCCGGCACGAACAGGGCGCGAGGGACAGCGCGGTAGGCGTTCAGCCAGTCCGTCCCCAGTGCACCCGATGCCATGAGCGCGGAGGCGAGCCCCTGGGGGCCCACCTCCTCTGTTCGCCTCTCCACGAGGCCTCTACTTGCCCGTGGCGGGGCCACTGCCGTCGGACGTGTTACCGCCCTCGGACGACCCGCCGCCGCCGTGCTTGGCGCCGCTGCTGCTGTCGTCCTGCTGGCTGCCGCCGGTACCGCTACCCGATCCTCCGCCGTGCTTCGGCATGGGGTCACTCCTTCGTGTGGTTGGCGTTGTGCTCGTGACGGCCGCCCTGAACGGGCGGCCGAGGTCCCTTACCCGGACTCGAACCGGGGTCTCCGCGGCGGGTGTGTGGACGAAACGGCCGTGCGGGCTCTGCCTGCCTGAGCTACAAGGGACATAGAACCCGCCGCCCACCGCCAGAGGTAGGCCCCTGGGTGAGCGACGGTGACCGGCCGGCCATGGAGTTCGGGCCGTCACCGGGGCGGGCCGGAGTGGGTGGCCTCACCCCGGTAGCTCCGGGCCGGGGTGAGGCTTTCAGGGGGTGCGGAGCCAGAGGGCGGCGCCGTACGCGCCGACGGTCACCGCAGTCAGGAAGAGGGCGGCGCGGTACGGGCCGGCCGCTCCTCGCCGATCAGGCGCAGGGCGCCGCGCGGGTGGAGTGCCTCGCGTTCCTCGGGGCTTGCCGGCCAACATCCGCGTGCCTCCGCCTCCCAGACGTACTCACCGGGGCGCGCCAGCGTGAGGGTGTTTCCGTGGACGTCACGCACCTGCCCGGCCAAGGCCCGGGTGCCGTCCGTGACGATGTCACCCGGCCGGTACCTCATGACGGCCGCCGGTCCGCGCGCAGGATCTTCGTCAGCCGCTTCGCCCCCGCGATGCTCACCTCGCCCAGGCCGTACACGTGGACCTCGCCACGGGGGTGGTGCGGGTCTCGCGGTAGAGCATGTGGGTGGAGAGGCCGGCATCCTCCATGGCGGCGCGAAGGGCGCGGAACGTCGCCGCGGCCTCCTCGGTGCTGACGGGGCGAAGCGGCGGCGCGGGCGTCGGCGTGCTCATGTCGTGGCCTTCCTGACGGGGGTCGTTCAGGTGCTGTAGCCAGTTAACGACTCTGCGTACATGGGAACTTGCACAGATGTTGCACAAACGCTGAGGCGCAGGGCGACACCTCCTGTGACCATGGACTGTGACGTGACCTCGACGGGGTAGGACTGACCGCATGAGCACGACCAGCGAAGTGGCGCCCGGGGCGAACCTCGCCCTGCTCCGGAAGACACGCGGCATCTCACAGGCCCAGCTCACCCGCACCGCCGGCATCTCCGTGTCGCTGCTGTCCAAGATTGAGGTCGGTGACCGCACGCTCACGCCGACCGTGGCGGCTGTCATCGGGAAGGCTCTCGGCATTCCCATGGCGGAGGTACTGGGGAAAACCAGGGTGGTGGGCGACGACGAGGAACGGCTCACGGCCCTACGGTCTGCGGTCCGGGACTACGACCTGCCAGGACGCACACCCGCCGAGGAAGGCGCCGTTCTGGCCGCAGTGGAGGCCGTGCGAGAGGCCCGGGACGCGGCCCGCGTGCACCACGTGCTCGCTCGGCTGCCGGGGTTGCTGAGGAGCGCCACCACGTACGCCCACACGGAGAACTCCGCCGGGGCCTGGATGACACTGGCGGAGGTCTACAGCTCCGTGTACTGGCTCGCCGCGCGGCACCGGTGGATGGACATGGCCGAACTCGCGGTGACCCGGCAACGGTGGGCGGTCGAGCAGCAAGCGACCCCGCTCGGTGAGGCCATCGCCGCCCGGGACCGGGCCGGCGCCTACCTGAACGGCGGGGACGCCGAGGGGGGCCTCATGATCGTGGACCGAGCCATCGCACGGGCGGAAACAGCCCTGTCGGGGGAGGACCGCGCGTTCGCGGTGGGGATGCTGAACCTGCGGGGCATGACACTCGCGGGGCGCTTGGAGGACAAGGTCGAAGGTGCCCGTGAGGCTGAGCGGCACATCGCGTCGGCCTCACGGCTGGCGGACGACTGGTTCAGCGGCGGCGACGCGAACCGCCACTCGATGATCTTCGGGCCGCAGAACACGACCACGCACGTGCTCGCAACTCGGCTCGACCTTGGCCGCCCGCAGGACGCATTGGACGTCGCCCAGAACCTCGACCAGGTCCTCGACGGCCTACCGCCCACCCGGGTGGCTCCGTCGCGGCTGAACGTGGCTCGTGCCCACTTGGACGTGGGGAACCGCGAGGCTGCTCTCGCGTCCCTGTCTGCGGCGTGGGAGGCAGCGCCGGAGATGGCCCGCATCCACCCCATGGCCCGCGAAGTCTTCCGTGTGCTCGCCTCTCTGCACCGGCGGAGCAATCCCGAGCTGCTCCGCCTCTCGCACATGTCCGGCATCGCTTTGTGATCGGGGCCATCCACTACGGCCTCCGTCGCGATCAGGCGAACGGGGCCGTAGTGTTTGCCCAGGTCAAGGCCGGGATGTTGTGCACACACCGTGGCAGGTCACGGTGAGCATCCCGCGAGGATACCGACAGTCGATGCATACATGTACGATACATCGCATGAACATCCAGCCGCTGCCTTTCGACCACCCCGACGCCGTCAAACTCAACGACGCCGTACAGCTGGAGTACGTCGCCCGTTACGACGACGAGGGCGATCTCACACCGCTGGACCCCTCCATGTTCACCCCGCCGCACGGCCTCTACCTACTCGCCTACGACCCGCTGGGCCGCCCCGTCGCCACCGGCGGCTGGCGCACCCAGGACGAGAACGACGAGGGCTACGCGGACGGCGACGCCGAACTGAAGCGCATGTACGTGGTCCCCGAGGCGCGTGGCCTCGGCCTGGCCCGCCGCATCCTCGCCGCCCTGGAGGCGGACGCCCGCGCGGCCGGCCGCACCCGCATGGTCCTGGAAACGGGCACGGCCCAGCCGGAGGCCATCGCCCTCTACACCTCCAGCGGCTACGAGCCCTGCGCCAAGTTCGGCCTCTACCGCGACTACCCCAACAGCCGCTGCTTCGCGAAGCCCCTGGCCTGAGGGGTCACCCTTCCGCCAGGATCGCCCGCCAGACGTCGAGCCGCTCCACCTCCCCCTTGTAGTGCTTGCCCCCGAGGCGGGCGTGGACGGCCTCGTACCGCCGGACGAGATCCGCAGCCGTCCGCTCGACCTCGGCGGGCAGGTCCCGCTCGATCCTCCCCTGCCAGTCGAAGCGCGACTGCTCGTCATGCAGCCCGGCCACGGGCAGGGTCTTCCGGCAGGCCTCCCGTGCGACCAGGTCGGGGGCGTACGAGATCAGATGGCCGGCCCGTTCCCTGGCCCGGGCCGGCAGGCGCCGCAGCGCGGCCTGCGCCGCCTCGTAGGCGTCGACGGCCCGCACGACACCGAGCGGGCTCATCCGGTCGTGGAAAATTTCCAAGTAGAGGGCCGAACCGACGCTTCCCCAGAGGACTTCGAGGCCCTCGTCCGTCGCCGCCAAGTGCGCGGCCTCCGGCCCCGGCCCGGCCGAGAGACAGGCGAGCCCCCGGGTGACCACGGGCATCGTGTAGAGCCGCTTGCTCGGCCCCGCACTCGCTCCCCGCCACGGGCTGAACGACCCCTCCTTCTCCCAGTCGCTCCTCATCAGCCGCTGGATGTTCGGGCACCGGACCAGCCGGTCCTGCGCCGTCGGGACGTTGACGTGCCGGTACGCGGCGTCGTGCAGGTCCCGCGCGACATCACGGGCCCGGCCGCAGTGGATCTCCAGGCGCACCGTCGCCCGGTCCAGGTGCGCCGGCCCCCAGCGGTCGAGCCCGTCCGCGACGGTGCACAGCCGCTGGAGCCCGTCGATGCACTCGACCCCGTACACATGCAGGGCACCCACCCCGCCCCGGGCCGCGGCGAGGCCCGGCACGTGCACCTCGTCGGCCCCGAGAACGATCGGGTGGATCCGCCCGAAGTGCTCGGGCCGCTCCGCGAGGGTCCTGCGGAGCTCCAGGTTCGCCGGCGTCTCGCCCAGGAAACCCCGCCGGGCCCCGAGCGCCCTCACGGCGTCGGGCCCTTGCGCCAGTCCGGCCAGCTCCACCGCCGACACGGACACGTCCCAACCGTGCGGAGCCTGGGAGAAGTGACGGGGGTTCAGCGCGAGGTTCACCCCGACCGGGAAGGGCCAGGGAGCGGAGTAGGACTCGTGATTCATACCGGAGTAACTTCCGGCGCACCGCGCAGGTGGCGGCCGACGCGATCACATCCGGAAAAGAATCCCCCGCCCACGCCCGTGCTCCACCCCGGCGAAGTGCGCCCGGAAACGGCGGAATCCCGCCCGATCTTGCGATCGGACGGGATTCCGTCTGTCTGTGGACCTGTGGGGATTTGAACCCCAGACCCCCTCGATGCGAACGAGGTGCGCTACCAGACTGCGCCACAGGCCCTTGCGACGTGTGAAACATTAGCATCCCCGTCGGCGAGAACAAAAATCGCTTCCGCCGCAGGTCAGCGGAGGGCCGTCGCGGGCCTCCGCCGGGGTGGGTCACTCGTTGGCGGCGCGGGGGCGGTCGTCGTCCGCGTACTGGTCGAAGAGGGGGGTCCGGCCGTGGTCGCGGGTGCGGCGGGGCGGGGCGGGGCGGCGCTCCGGGGCCGGGGTGGGCGGCGGGGTGGGGTCGGCCGCGGTGGAGGAGCGGGCCGCGCTCCAGGTCTCCGGGTCGGTGATGTCCACGCCGCTCGACGCGCGGGGGGCGACCGGGGCCGTGACGTACGTGGGCAGCGGCACCGGGACGGGGTCCCAGCTGTCGCCGCGGGCCGGGCCGCGCTCGCGCTGCTGGTCCACCCACTCGGCGTGGTCCGTCTGCTCGACCAGGGCGCGGCGGTCCGCCTCCTGCGGGGAGACGGACGGGGCCGGGGCCTCCTCGGCCTCCGGGGCGGGGTCGGGCGCGGGCCGGCGGCTCTCGCGGAGACGGGCGGCGGCGGCCTCCGCGCGGCGCCGGTCCATGACGTACACGAAGCGGCGGCGCTCCTGGACGCGCAGGTGCACGATGTACGCGCTCAGCAGCACCGCCGGGACGCCCGGTGCCCACAGGAAGGTGACGCCGCCGACCGCGGCGACGATCGCGCCGAGGGTGAAGGCGATGAAGAGGACGGTGATGGTGCGCCGGCGACGGGCGAGGAC
>NZ_JAPSIW010000188.1 GCF_031178505.1 Streptomyces sp.
GACCGGCCGTCCGCGGGGTCCATCGAGACCCCCGGCGGGCGGCCGGCCCTGATGTTCCAGGAGCACGCCCTCTTCCCGTGGCTGACCGCGGGCAAGAACATCGAACTGGCCCTGCGGCTGCGCGGGGTGCCCAAGGCCGAGCGGCGCCCGGAGGCCGAGCGGCTGCTCGAACTGGTGCGGCTCTCCGGCTCGTACGGCAAGCGGGTCCACGAACTGTCCGGCGGCATGCGGCAGCGGGTGGCCCTGGCCCGCGCCCTCGCCCAGGCCAGTGACCTGCTCCTGATGGACGAGCCGTTCGCCGCGCTCGACGCCATCACCCGGGACGTCCTGCACGACGAGCTGACCCGCATCTGGCGGGAGACGAAGCTGTCGGTGCTGTTCGTGACCCACAACGTGCGCGAGGCCGTGCGGCTGGCCGAGCGTGTGGTGCTGCTGTCCTCGCGGCCGGGTCGGATCGCCCGGGAGTGGACCATCGACATCCCTCAGCCGCGCCGCATCGAGGACGCCGCCGTCGCCGAGCTGTCCCTCGAAATCACCGAACACCTGCGTGGGGAGATCCGCCGTCATGGCCAGCACTGAGACGACCGCGAAGACCGCGAAGTCCCCGAAGGCCGACGACCTCGCCGGGCTCGAGGCGGGCCTCGACGCGCTCGACAGCGTGCAGATCAGCCGGACCCCGGTGACCGAGGTCCTGACGAAGAAGGTCCTCCCGCCCGTCCTCGCCGTCGCCCTGGTCCTGGTCGTCTGGCAGGTGCTGGTGTGGGCCGAGGTCACCGACGCCTACAAGCTCCCCGCGCCGTCCGCCGTCTGGGACAGCCTGTCCAGGATGTGGCTGGAGGGGACCCTCCTCGACGTCCTGTGGACGAGCGTCTCCCGGGCCCTGCTCGGTTTCCTGCTCGCCCTCGCGATCGGCACCCCCCTCGGCCTGCTGGTCGCCCGGGTGCGGTTCGTGCGGGCCGCGATCGGTCCGATCCTCTCGGGCCTCCAGTCGCTGCCCTCGGTGGCCTGGGTGGCGCCGGCGGTCCTCTGGCTCGGTCTGAACGACAGCATGATGTACGCGGTGATCCTGCTCGGCGCCGTGCCGTCGATCGCCAACGGCCTGGTGTCGGGCGTGGACCAGGTCCCGCCGCTGTTCCTGCGGGCCGGGCGGACGCTCGGCGCCACCGGGCTCAGGGGCGCCTGGTTCATCGTGATGCCGGCCGCGCTGCCCGGTTACCTCGCGGGCCTCAAGCAGGGATGGGCGTTTTCCTGGCGGTCGCTGATGGCCGCCGAGATCATCGCCTCCTCCCCCGAGCTGGGCCTCGGTCTCGGCCAGCTCCTGGAGAACGGCCGCAACGACTTCGACATGCCGGGCATCTTCCTGGCGATCATCCTGATCCTCGTCGTCGGCATCGCCGTGGACCTGCTCGTCTTCAGCCCGCTGGAGCGCACGGTGCTGCGCCGCCGCGGTCTGCTGGCGAAGGGCTGACCCCCGCCGTGAACCGCCCTGTCCTCCTCGTCGTCGCCCACGGCAGCCGAGACCCGCGGCACGCGGCGACCGTCGACGCCCTGGTCCGCCGGGCCCGGGCGCTGCGGCCGGGGCTGCGCGTGGAGACGGCGTTCCTGGACTTCACCCTGCCGTCGGTGCCGGGGGTCCTGGAGCGGCTGGCCGCCGAGGGGGTCCGGGACGTGGTGGCGCTGCCGCTGCTGCTGACCCGGGCCTTCCACGCGAAGGCCGACATCCCGGCGGTCCTGCGGCAGGCCCCTCCCGCGCTGCGCGTCCGGCAGGCCGAGGTGCTCGGTCCCTCGCCGCTGCTGATCGCGGCGGTGGAGCGGCGGCTGTACGAGGCCGGGCTCACGCCCGGCGACAAGAGCGCGACCGGGGTCGTCCTGGCCTCGGCGGGCTCCACCGACCCGGAGGCGATCGCGGTGATCGCAGAAACGGCGCGGGAGCTGCGGCGCACCGGTTGGTGCTCCGTGCGGCCCGCGTTCGCCTCCGCATCCCTGCCCCGGACCGAGGACGCGGTACGGGCCCTGCGGGCCGAGGAGGGCGTCCGGCGGGTGGCCGTCGCCCCGTACGTGCTCGCTCCCGGCCGGCTCCCGGACCGGATCGCGGCGGGCGCGGGCGGGGCCGATGTCCTCGCGGACGTGCTCGGCCCCTCCCCCGAGGTGGTCCGGCTGCTCGTGGGGCGGTACGAGGAGGCGGCGGCCGGCCGGGCGCTGGTGGCGGTCAGCTGAAGTCGAGGCCGCCGGTGCGGGTCCGCTTGAGCTCGAAGAGGTCGGGGTGGCCGGCGAGGACGCGGAAGGCGTCGAAGAGGCCGGCCGCCCGCTCGCCGCGCGGGATCGCCCGCAGGACGGGGCCGAACCAGGCCGTGCCGTCGACGTGGATCGTGGGCGTGCCGACGTAGGCGCCGGTCGCCGGGTCGTGTCCGGCCTCGTGGCTGCGGCGGACCGCCTCGTCGTACGCGGGGTCGTGGGCGGCGTCGGCCAGTTCGGCGGCCAGCCCGACCTCGGCGAGGGCCTCCGCGACGACGGCGTCGTAGTCCTTGCGCCCGGCCTCGTGGATGCGGGTGCCGTAGGCGGTGTAGAGGGGGCGCAGAACCTTGTCGCCGTACTGTTCGGCGGCGGCGACGGCCACGCGGACGGGACCGAGGGAGGCGTCGACCAGGGCGCGGTAGTCCTCGGGGAGGTCGTTGCCCTCGTTGTGGAAGTAGAGGCTCATGACCCGGAAGCGGAGGTCGATGTCCCGGTGCCGCTCGACCTCCAGGATCCAGCGGGAGGTGATCCAGGCGAAGGGGCAGGCGGGGTCGAAGAAGAAGTCGACGGTGGGAGGGGACGCGGGGGTCCCGGCGGTCTCGGTGGTGGTCATACCGGCCACCCTATCCAGCCGGTGGCCGGGTCCAGGGGGCCAATCGGCGGCCTCGGACCTGGGCCATTCGACGGTCAGGCGCCGCCGGTCATCTCCGCGAGTTTCCTTACGGTGTTCCAGTTCCGGGCGGTCGTGACGAGACCCTTGAGGAGGGCGGGCCGCAGGACGGTGTCGGCGAGCCGGGAGGTGCCGAGCCCGCCGGGTGTGTACAGGTAGAGGACGCGGTCGCCGAGGGCGAAGGCCTCGGGCCGGAAGGCCTCCGGGTCGAGCGCGGCGAACCGTTCCTGGTCCAGGGGGCCGGAGGCGTAGACGGCGTGCAGCTGCTTGCCCTCCAGGCCGGCGGCGTCGAAGGGGCAGTTCTCGGCCACCGCGGCGAGGTAGGCGCCGTCGCGGACGAGGCAGTCGACGCGGAAGCCGAAGCGGGCCTCGATCGCCTCCTCCAGGGCGGCGGTGAGCGCGTCCTCGGTGGCGGGGGCGTCCGTGGTGAAGACGGCGTTCCCGCTCTGGAGGTGGGTGCGGACGTCCCGGTGCCCGAGCCCTTCGAGCAGGGCACGCAGCTCCGCCATCGGCACCTTGCGGTGCCCGCTCACGTTGATGCCGCGCAGCAGAGCCGCGTACGTGGTCGTCATGGCACCCCACCTTAGGGGGCCATCGCGCCTCGTGGGGGGCGGCACGATGGCCGGTTCGAACACTGTCCGATCGCGGGCCCCCGGAGAAGACCCTTCACCCATCTGTGACTTATTCAACAAGGTTTCGTAACGCGGAGGACGCCGGAGGCGGCGAATCCGGCCGGACCGGACCTCACCTCCGCTGGTAGCGCGCCAGCACCCGGTTCCCGTCCTCGACCAGACGCCTGCGGAGTTCGACCGTGTCGATGGCACCGCTGTAGAACTCCTGGAAGGCCGGGGTCGCGACCTTGTCCTTCCACTCCGGGTAGCCCCGCACGGACGGCGCGGGCGCCGGCCGCAGATGGGCGGCGAGGGCGGCTCCGGTGGCCCAGCCGTCCCGCTCCGTGCGGAGGGACGGGTCGGCGAGGGCGGCGGTGCCGGTGGGCAGCATCCAGTCGCCCCGGGCGAGGAGCACCATGTTGCGCGGCTGGAGCAGGAAGTCGAGGAAGGCGGCCGCCTCCTTCTTGTACGGGCTGTCCGCGGCGATCGACAGGGTCTGCGGGGAGACGCCCTGGGCCAGTCCGCCGCTGCCCGCGGGGGCGGGCAGCACCGTCCACTCGAAGCCCTCCGGGGCCTGCTGGACGATCTGCTGCCGGTAGGCGAAGCCGAGGGGCACCATGGCGTACCTGCCGGCGAAGAAGCCGGGGAGCGTGTCCGAGCCGCCGCTGCCGAGCGTCGTACGGGGTGCGCTGCCGTCCTCCACCACCTGGGCGCGGACCGTACCGGGGACCACGGCGTCGGCCTCGGTGAACCGGACGGTGACCCGCCCGTCCGGCTCCCGGTGGAACAGCCGGCCGCCGGCCGAGAGGCCGAGGTTGAGGCTGACGGAGACGGGCTCGCGCAGGGGCCAGGCCACCGCGTGGCGGCCGGGGCCCATGGCGCGGGTCAGCTCGCGGGCGACCTGCCGGAACTCGGCCCAGCTCCACGGCTTCCGCGGGGTCGGGACGCGGACGCCGGAGGCCTGGAGGATCTTCCGGTTGGCGATGAGGACGCGCGGCTCCTGGAGGAAGGGCACCCCGTACACGCCCTCCCCGAAGGTGGTGGTCTCCCAGCTCCGGGCGGGGATGTCGGCGCGCAGCCGCTCCGAGAGCAGCGGGCGGAGGTCGGCGAGGTGGCCGCCGTGGGCGAAGTCGGCCAGGTCGTCGGAGGCGTCGTGGATGATGTCGGGCGCCTCACCGCCCTCGAAGGAGGTGAGGAGCTGGTCGTGGACGGAGTCCCAGCTGCCCTGGACGTACTCGACCTGGATGTCCGGGTGGCGGGCGTTCCACTCCGCGACCAGCCGCTTGTTGGCGTCGACCGACTCCTTCTGCCAGGCGAGGGACTGGAAGCGGAGCCGGACGGTGCCGTCGGCGCGGCGTTCGCCGCCGGGGGCGCAGCCGGTCAGCAGGAGCGCGAGCGCGGTGAGGACGGCGGCGAGGAGGCGGGCGCGGCTCATGACTTCACCGCCCCGGCGAGGACGCCGCCGGTGATCCGCCGCTGGAGGAGGGCGAAGACGACGAGGGAGGGCAGGGTGGCGAGGAAGGCGGCGGCGGCCAGCGGGCCGAGGTCGGCGACGCCCTCGGCGCCGAGGAAGTGGGTGAGGACGACCGGGAGCGTCTGTTTCTCCGGGGTCTTGAGCAGGACGAGCGCGAAGAAGAACTCGTTCCAGGCGGTGACGAAGGCGAAGAGGGCGGTGGCGACGATCCCCGGGGCGAGCAGCGGCGCGGTGACGGAGACGAGGGTACGGAGCCGGCCGGCGCCGTCGACGGCGGCGGCCTCCTCCAGTTCGGCGGGGACGGCCCGGACGTACCCCATGAGCATCCAGAGCGCGAAGGGCAGCGACCAGACGACGTACACGAGGACGAGTCCGGCGAGGCTGTTGATCAGATGCAGCCGCTTGAGGACGAGGAAGAGCGGGATGATCACCAGGACGAAGGGGAAGGCCTGGCTGATCACGACCCAGCCGGTGGCCGCGGCGGCGAGCTTCCCGCGCCGCCGGGCGGTGACGTAGGCGAGGGGCGTGGCGACGGCCACGGCGATCAGGGCGGCGGCGAGCGCCGCGACGAGGCTGTTGCCGGCGGCCCGCAGCAGGGGCTGCTCGGCGAAGGCCTGACGGAAGTTGGCCAGGGTCGGTTCCCGCGGGATCCAGGTGGGGTGGAGCGAGGCCAGTTCGGGGGCGGGTTTGAAGGCGGTGGAGACCAGCCACAGGAACGGGAAGGCGAGGAAGGCCAGGTAGGCGAGGAGGGCGAGGTACTGGCCGAGCCGCGCGGGCCGGGTGGTGCGGAAGGCGCTCACCGGTCCTGGTCCCCTTTCAGCCGCCGGACGAGGGAGAGGGCGATGAGGACGGAGACGGCGGCGACCATCACGCAGCCCATCGCGGCGGCGTAGCCGAACTGGCCGTAGCGGAAGGCCTCCTCGTAGGCGAAGAGCATCGGGAGCCGGGTCCGGCCGCCCGGTCCGCCGCTGGTCAGCACGTAGACCAGGGCGAAGGAGTTGAAGTTCCAGATGAGGTTGAGGGCGGTGACGGCGAGCGCCACGGGCCGCAGGGCGGGCCAGGTGACGGTGCGGAAGCGGCGCCAGGCTCCGGCGCCGTCGAGGGCGGCGGCCTCGTGGAGTTCCCTCGGGGTGTTCTGGAGTCCGGCGAGGAGGGTGACGGTGGTCTGCGGCATGCCCGCCCAGACTCCGACGACGATCACGGCGGGCAGGGCGGTGGCGAGGCCCGAGAGCCAGTCATGGCCCCGGCCGAGGCCGAGGTCGCGGAGGGTCTCGTTGAGGATGCCGGCGTCCGGGTTGTAGACGAGCCGCCACATGATGCCGACGACGACCTCGGGCATCGCCCACGGCACGATCGCGAGGGCGCGGGCGAGCGGGCGGAAGCGCAGGTTCTGGTCGAGCAGGAGGGCGAGGCCGAGGGCCAGCAGGAACTGGGGCACGGTGACGCCGACGGCCCAGAACAGGCCGATGCGGAAGGACTCCCAGAAGAGGGTGTCGTGCAGGAGGTCCTGGAAGTTGAGGGTGCCGGTCCAGCGCGTGGGCACGGTGCGGCCGGACTGGGCGTCGGTGAAGGCGAGGGCGACGCCGTAGAGGAGCGGGCCGACGCTGAGGACGAGGATCGGCAGCAGGGCGGGCAGCACGAGGAACCAGGCGCCGGGGTCGGGGCCGCGGGGCCGTGCCGTACGCGCGGCGCGCGGGGTCCGCGTCCCGCCCGGCCGCTTCGTCGCGGTCACCGAGCTCACGATCCGACCCCCGTCCGCCGTCGCCGCCGCCCAGAACCCCGCCATGGTGCTGACGGTCCGTCGGCCCGTCAAGGCGGCGGGCGGGGTGAGCTGGGCGGATGGCAGACTTTGGCGTGAAAGCGTGCTGGAGGGAGAGGTCGATGGACGAGGCGCGGGCCCGGGAGGTGCTGGCCGCGGCGGGGCTGCCGGCCGCGGAGGCACGGCTGCTGGCCCTGGGTGAGAACGCGGTCTTCGCCGTGGGTGGCCTGGTGGCGAAGGTCGGCCGGGACGCGGAGCTGCTCGGGCGGGCGGAGCGGGAGCTGGCGCTCGCCTCGTGGCTGGCCTCCGCGGGCGTGCCGGCGGTCCGTCCGGCGGAGGAGAAGCCGCTGATGGCCGGGGGGCACCCGGTCACCCTCTGGCACCGGCTGCCGGAGGCGGTCCGGCCGGCCGAGCCGCGCGATCTGGCCCCGCTGCTGCGGGCGGTGCACGCGCTGCCGGAGCCGGAGGTGCCGGCGCTGCCGCGCCGGGAGCTGCTCGGCGGGGTGGAGCGGTGGCTGCGGCTCGCGGGGGACGCGATCGACCCGGCGGACGCGGCGTTCCTGCGGGAGCGCCGGGACTCCTTCGCCCCGGCGGCGGCCGCGCTGGTCCCGCGTCTGACGCCGGGTCCGATCCACGGCGACGCCCTGCCGCGGAACGTGCACGTGGGCCCGGACGGTCCGGTCCTGGT
This sequence comes from Streptomyces sp., assembly GCF_031178505.1. Taxonomy (GTDB): domain Bacteria; phylum Actinomycetota; class Actinomycetes; order Streptomycetales; family Streptomycetaceae; genus Streptomyces; species Streptomyces gulbargensis. The sequence continues at coordinate 7,438 of NZ_JAPSIW010000188.1, forward strand.
GGATCTGGAGACCTTCTCCTCGGACCTGCGCGAGCACGATCTGGTGGTCCTGGCGCTGTCCCGGGACCGGTACGGCCTGGACCCGGCCGCGTACGACGCCTTCACCGAGGCGTACGGCTGGGATGTGCGGGAGTGGGAGGGCTGTGCGGTGCTGCGCGGGGCGCGGGAGACCGCGAGCTGCGCCTGGGTGGCGCAGCACGCGCCGTCGAACCCGAAGGCGCTGGCCGAGTTCGAGCGGCGGGTGGCCTCGCTGCGCAGCGGTGACGCCGAGGTCCGCTGGTACCCCTTCTGACATCATGATCCCGGGTGAACCGAACCGATCGTGGGGAACGGGGTCTTGTGATGCGGATGGAACTCTCGGACGTCACGCTGGACGTGGAGGTGCGCGGTGAGGGTCCTGCCGTGCTGCTCGTGCACGGTTTCCCGGACAGCCACGCCCTCTGGCGCCACCAGGTGCCGGCGCTGACGGCGGCGGGGTTCATGACGATCGCCCCGACCCTGCGCGGCTTCGGCGACTCGGACCGGCCCGAGGGCGGCCCGGAGGCGTACCACCCGGCGAAGCACGTCGGCGACCTGCTCGAGCTCCTGGCCCGGATGGGCCTGGACCGGGTGCACCTGGTGGGCCACGACTGGGGCTCGGGCATCGTCCAGGGCATGACGCAGGCCGCGCCGGAGAAGGTGCGGAGTCTGAGCCTGCTGTCGGTGGGTCACATGGCGGCGATCCGTGACGCGGGCTGGGAGCAGCGGCAGCGCTCCTGGTACATGCTGCTGTTCCAACTGGCCGGGCTGTCCGAGGAGTGGCTCTCCCGGGAGGACTTCGCGCGGCTGCGGGAGATGCTGGGCGAGCACCCGGACGCGGAGGCGGTGCTGGAGCCGCTGCGGGCGCCGGGCGCCCTGACGGCCGCGCTGAACATCTACCGGGCGGGCATGCCGCCGGAGGCGCAGTTCGGTCCGGACCGTCCGCTGCCCCCGCTGCCGGCGCCGGTTCCGGTGCTGGGCATCTGGTCCAGCGGCGACCGTTTCCTCACCGAGCGGCAGATGACGGACACCGGCGAGCACGTGTCCGGCGACTGGCGGTACGAGCGCGTGGAGGGTGCGGGGCACTGGCTCCAGCTCGAACAGCCGGAGCGGATCAACACGCTGCTGCTCGACTTCCTCGGGCAGCACGCGGAGGGCTGAGCTCTCAGCCCACCACGGCCGTGGCTCCGCGCAGCGGCCACACCGGGTCGACGACGGCGTCCGTCTCGCCCTTGCGGCGCAGGAAGGCCTGGAAGTCCTCGGCCCAGGCGCGGTACCAGTCGATCTGGCGGGCGTGGAGCTCGGCCGGGTCCAGGGCGGCGACCTCGGCGTGCCGGCCGGCTATCGCGACGGCGACCCGGACGGCCGCGAGGGCGTCGGCGGCGGCGTCGTGGGCGGATTCGAGCACCACGCCGTACTCGCCGCAGACCGCTTCCAGGGTCCGCTTGCCGCGCCGGTAGCGGTCGACGGCCCGGTCGATGGTGTACGGGTCGACGACGGGTCCGATGCCGGCGCCGCCGAGCCGCTCGCTCAGGGACGGCAGCGCGTGGCGGTTCAGTTCGGCGGCGAGCAGGGTGAGGTCGAAGGAGGCGTTGTACGCCACGACCGGCACGCCCTTCTCCCAGTAGGCGGTGAGGGTGCGCGCGAGTTCGTCGGCGACCTCCCGCACGGGCCGGCCCTCGGCGGCGGCGCGCTCGGTGCTGATGCCGTGGATGGCGGAGGCCTGCGCCGGGATGCGGATGCCCGGGTCGGCGAGCCAGTCCCGCCGGTGCGTGATCCGGCCGCCGCCGTCGACCTCGACGACCGAGGCCGTGACGATCCGGGCCTCCAGCGGGTCGGTGCCGGTCGTCTCCAGGTCGAAGCCGACCAGCGTCTCGCCGTGCCAAGCCATCGGGTCCTCCTTACGTGATCTCCCCCGTGGTGCTGACCACCCTCGCACGCGCCACTGACAACGGGTTCAGGAGACCGGCCGGGAGTCGAGCCACACCGCCTCGAACTCCTCCCGGTACGTCTGGAAAAGTCCGTGTTCGCCGTGCGGGTCGCGCTGCCCCTGGCGCACCAGGTTCCGGCCGCCGCCCCGGAGCACGAGCACCGGCGCCTCCATGCCGCGGGCCCGGCGCAGGTAGGACTGGACGACGCCGACGCCGTCCGGGCCGTCGCCGTCCACGAGGTAGGCGGTGAAGCGGGGCGTCTCGTCGAAGACGTGGATCTGGAAGGCGCCCGGGTCGCGGAGCTTGGAGCGGACCCGGCGCATGTGGAGGATGTTCATCTCGACCGAGCGGCTGAGCTCGCCCTTCTTGAGGCCGAGTTCCCGCTCGCGCCGCTTGACGGCGCTGCTCGCCGGGTTGAGGAAGAGGAGCCTTGTGCGGCAGCCGGACTCGGCGAGCCGGACCATGCGGCGCCCGGAGAAGTTCTGCACGAGCAGGTTCAGGCCTATGCCGGTGGCGTCGAGGCGGCGGGCGCCGCCGAAGAGGTCCTCGGCGGGCAGCTGCCGCTGGAGCCGGACCCGGTCGGGGTGGACGGAGACCACGTCGGCGTACCGGTCGCCGACGAGGTCCTCGACGGCGTCCACCGGCAGCCGGTCGGCGGACGGCACGCCCGCCCCGCTGCCGAGGATCTCCAGGAGGCGGGCGGAGGCCCGCTCGGACTGGGCGAGGACGGTCAGCGACAGGGCCCGGTTGCGGGAGACGACGTTGCGCGTGACCTCCAGCTCGTCCAGGGCCAGTTCGACCTCGCGCCGGTCGTCGAAGTAGGGCTCGAAGCAGGGCCAGTGCTGCACCATCAGCTCGCGCAGCTGCGGCAGCGTGAGGAAGCTGAGCACGTTGTCGTCGGCCGGGTCGAGCAGATAGCCCTTGCGGCGCGA
>NZ_JAPSIW010000885.1 GCF_031178505.1 Streptomyces sp.
CCTGCCGGTAGGCTGGCCGCGACCCGCCCGACCGTCGAAAGGCCGCCCGTGACCACCCCCCAGCTCGCCTCCTACATCGACCACACGCTCCTCAAGCCCGAGGCGTCGCGGGAGCAGATCGCCGCCCTGTGCGCGGAGGCCGAGCAGTACGGCTTCGCCTCGGTGTGCACCAACCCGCTGTGGGCCGGCTTCGTCCGGGAGCGGCTCGCGGGCAGCGACGTGCTGACGTGCGTGGTCGTCGGCTTCCCCCTGGGCGCGTCCGCCACGGAGGTCAAGGCCTTCGAGACCGCCACGGCCGTGTCCGCCGGCGCCCAGGAGATCGACATGGTCATCGACATCGCCGCCGCGCGGGCCGGCGAGCGCGAGACCCTGGAGCGGGACATCGCGGCGGTCGCCGAGGCCGCGCACGCGGGTGGGGCCGCCCTGAAGGTCATCATCGAGACGTGCCTGCTGAACGACGAGCAGAAGGTGCTCGCCTGCCGGGCCGCCGTGGCCGCCGGGGCCGACTACGTGAAGACGTCCACCGGCTTCTCGACCGCCGGCGCCACCGTGGCGGACGTGCGGCTCATGCGCGAGACCGTGGGTCCGGACATCGGGGTCAAGGCCTCCGGGGGGATCCGTACCCGAGAGGACGCCCTCGCGCTGATCGAGGCGGGTGCCTCCCGGATCGGCGCCAGCAGCGGTCCGGCGCTCGTCGGCTGAGGACGTCCGCGCCGGTCCTCGTCCCGGGACGAGGCGGGGCCGGTCAGCCGCTCCCCGGTCCCGTCGACGGGGACGGGTCGGGCAGGCGGTGGAGGGCGAGGACGGTGAGGTCGATGGGGTGCCCCTCGGTCACGGCCCACGCCGTGGCCAGGTCCACCGCCTCATGGGCCCCGATCCCGCCCGGATAGCGCCGGGCGACCGCGTCCAGGCCCCCGGCCGGCTGCGCGTCCGGGCTCAGGTCGAGGAAACCGTCGGTGAGCACGAGCAGGGTCTCCCCCGGGCCCAGCGCGGCGGTGCGCACGTCCCACCCGGAGCCGTAGGCCGGTGACAGGCCCAGGGCCGGCCCGGAACCGGCCAGCCGTCGCACACCGCCGCCGGCGCCGAGGACCAGTGCCGCGCCGTACCCCGCCAGGACGTAGACGAAGGTGCCGCTGCTCGCGTCGAGCGTCGCCGCGAAGGCCGTGACGAAGGCGCCGTCGGCGGCGGCCGGCGCCCACACCGCCGAGCGCTCGACCGACCGGCGCGGGGCGAGCCCCGGCCCCGTGGCCCGCAGCAGCGCGTGCAGGCCGGAGGTGACCGCCGCGGACGCGGTCCCGGCGCCGAGGACGTCGGCGGCCTCGAGCTGCACCCGCCCGTCCTCGGCCCGCCAGTCGAAGTAGCTGCCGCCGGCGCGCCGGGCCGGTGTGCACCGGCCGGCCAACTGGTACCCGGGCACCTCCGAGGCTCCGGCAGGGAGCAGCACCCGCTGCGCGGCCCCGGCGGCCGCCAGTTCGCCGGTGGCGGCCAGCTCGCGCTCGACGAGCTGCCCGAGCTGGGCGAGGACCTCCTGCTCGTCCGCACCGAAACCCCGCGGCACGGTGTCCATGATGCACAGCGACCCGACCCGCTCCCCCGTGCGCGCCCGCAACGGCTGCCCCGCGTAGAAGCGCATCCCCTGGCGCACGACCGTCGTGTCCGCTCCCCGGGTCCCGCGTGCGGCGTCCTCCAGGACCAGGGCGCCCGGCTGCTGGACCGTGTAGTGGCACGGCGAGTACCGCAGGGGCACCGAGACCCCGGCGTCCAGCCCGGAGGCGGCCTTGATCCACTGCCGGTCCGCGTCGACGAGCGCGATGGCGGCCACGGGCACCCGGAAGACCAGCCGGGCCAGGGCCACGATCCGCTCGAAGCGCTCCTCGGGGGCGGTCTCCAGCAGGCCGAGGTCGTGCAGGGCCGCCAGGCGGGCGAGCTCCTGGGCGTCCTGGGCGGGCGGGAGGCCGGACGGGCCGTCCTCCCGCGGCGTCGCGCCGGAGGAGCCCGTCACGGCCCCGTCCCCCCGCCGGCCGGCGACGCTCCCGGCGTTCCTGAACAAGCGCTGCACATCCGACCCTCCACGCTGACACCTCCACAAGAGAGTGCCAGCGTAGATCGAAAGCAATCTTATGATCCAGTTCCGCGAGAGGAGTCCCCTGTCCGACCAGCACACGGTGCGGGATCCCACGACGCAGTGTCGTGGAGCTGGTCGAGCAGGCCGGGCCCCGCGCCGTGGCCGTGCCCGGGGACGTCACCGACGAGGCGTACTGCGAGCCGCTGGTCGGGACCGCCGTGGCCGAGCTGGGCGGGCTCGACGTCCTCGCCGACATCGCCGGCAAGCAGCAGCACTGCCCGGACGTCCTGGAGCTGACCGACGAGCAGGTCGACGCGACCTGCGAGACCAACGTCTCCGCCATCTTCTGGCCGTGCCGGGGCGCCGGCAGCGGCTGAGCCACCGGCACCGGCCCGTCCCCGCGGCACGGCCGGAACCGGCCGCCGCGCGCCCGCGGCGAACCACTAGACTGGCCGCGAACGCCCCCGCGGCCCCGTCGAGCGGCCGCCCCGAACCGCCAGAAGGGTGCCATCCATGGC
>NZ_JAPSIW010000886.1 GCF_031178505.1 Streptomyces sp.
GTGCACGAGAACGGGCTCTGGCTCAACTTCTGTGACGCGGCCACGCTGAGTCACGGCTGAGCTTCTCCGGGCAGTAGTGAAGTCGCCCGAAAATGAGCCGTGGTCAGGGCGGTTGGGATGACAGTTCCGGGCCGTGGAAGAGATCGTGCTCCGGTTGAAGGAGCTGTTGTTCCCGTCGATCGCGGACGTCGCGGTGCTGTCGGTGGACGTGAGCATCGCGATAGTGCGCATCGACGTGGAATGCACTGCGAACGGTGCCGCTTGCCCGGCGTGCGAGGTCTGGTCGAACCGGGTTCATGGTTCCTACCTGCGGTTTCCCGTTGATGTGCCGAGCGCCGGACGAAGCGTTGTTCTCCAGCTGAGGGTCCGCCGGTTCGCCTGCGGGAACTCGGGGTGCGCACGCCGCACCTTCGTCGAGCAGATACCCGGCCTGACCCGTCGGCACGGTCAGCGGACCGAGCGGCTGCGCTCGACGCTGGCCGCCGTCGGTCTCGCCCTGGCGGGCCGGGCCGGCGCCCGCCTGAGCTCCGTGCTCGGGGTCTCCGTCAGCCGGAGCACCGTCCTGCGCCTGGTCGACGCCCTTCCAGAGCCGGAAGTGCCCGCCCCGCGTGTGGTCGGCGTCGACGAGTACGCCACCCGCAAGGGCCGCCACTACGGCACCGTTCTCGTCGACGTCGAAACCCGCCGCCCTGTCGACCTGCTGCCGGACCGGGAGGCATCGAGCCTGGCGGCCTGGCTCGCCGATCGGCCCGGCGTCGAGGTCGTGTGCCGGGACCGGGCGCCGTTCTTCGCCGAGGGCGCCACCGCCGGTGCACCGCATGCCGTCCAGGTCGCGGACCGGTGGCATCTCTGGCACAACCTGAGCGAGGCCGCCGAGCGGAGCGTCGCCCAGCACCGTCGCTGCCTCCGCGCTCTGGTCCCCACGGCCCCTGAACCCGGACCCGAACCCGAGGCTGTTCCGGCCGCGGACTCGTCCGGTTCTCCTTGGCCGCGCGGGCACCGATTCGCCGATCGGACCCGGGCCCGGCATGCCGCCGTCCACGCACTGCTGACGGCGGGACACAGCCGGCGCTCGGTCCAGCGGCAGCTCGGGATGACCTACCGCACCGTCAAGCAGTTTGCCGACGCCGCGACGCCGGAGGAGCTGTTCACCGGTCAGTGGCAGAACCGGCCCTCCGTCCTCGACGACTACAAGCCCTACCTGGACGACCGCTGGAGCGAGGGCTGCACCAACGCCTGGAAGCTGTGGGAGGAGATCGTGCCACTCGGCTACAAGGGCAGCTACCAGCGCGTTCGCGCCTACCTGCACGACAAGCGCACCTCACCGTGGCCGGTGACCGCCCGGCCGCCCTCGCCCCGGGCCGTCGCCGGATGGATCCTCCGCCGTCCGGACACCCTCACCGAGACCGAGCAACTCCAGCTCAAGGTCGTCCGGACGCACTGCTCCGAACTCGACGCCCTCACCGGGCACGTCCGCTCCTTCGCGACCATGCTCACCGAGCGCCAGGGCGAGCGCCTGCCCGACTGGCTCGACGCCGTCCGGCAGGACGACCTGCCCAGCCTCCACACCCTTGCCGCAGGCATCGACCGCGACCGCGACGCCGTCATCGCCGGCCTGACTCTGCCCTGGAGCTCGGGCGTCGTGGAAGGGCACGTCAACCGGATCAAGATGTTCAAGCGCCAGATGTTCGGCCGCGCTGGCTTCAAGCTGTTACGCAAGCGGGTACTACTCGCCTGAGCAGCCGGCTGGCCGAATTCCGGCTACTTCAGGAGCCTCAAGCCGTGGCCTGGTTATCTCGGTGGAGATAGCCGGATGCAGGGCAGCCAGCGTCCGGGTCGTCGGTCGGGCACATCGCAGGGTCGTCTTCGTCACCGAAGAGGTAGGTGTCCACCGTGCAGTCGTTGCTGGAGAAGGTCAGCGACAGCACAGTGCCGCGTGTGGCGGTCTCGTCTGCAGTACTGATCTTGCCAGATTCAGCGGGCGCATAGAACGCCCAACGGCCTGATGACAAGGCCGATGGGTTCCTGCAATCTGAAGCTACGGGCAACTCGTCGAAGTGCTCGCTGGTGAAGGTGTGATCCTTGTGAAAGGTCAGGATTGTGCCCGCCTCGCTGGTCCATTGCCCTTCCACCTGATCCGCTGGAATCTCTGCGGCGTGAATCGCCGCGGCCCATCCGCAGGACACCGTCAGCGCCACCGCCGCCGCCGTGAAAGTAACTGAACGCCATACCCGTTGGTCCACGCAAACCCCTGCCCCAGACGCCCGGCAAGCCGCCCGTGTCCGGCCCTCGGTCGCACCACTACATTGAACGCGCTCAAATCTTGCAGTGGCCCCTGTCTGACCACGCTGGCGGACCTACGTAGACACGGCGCCAGCCAGTCAGAGCGCCATTCCCAACCCATCACTTAGCGTGGCCGCGTCACAGAAGTTGAGCCAGAGCCTGAGAACGGGCTCTGGCACAACTTCCGTGAAACCCCGCCGACCGGGCCCGTGTCCGCCTCTGGGCGAGCCGCCGACCTGCCGGTCCACCAGGGCCGTCGGCCTCGGACACCGAGGATCGGTTCGACTT
>NZ_JAPSIW010000189.1 GCF_031178505.1 Streptomyces sp.
CCCGTCCCGTGCCCCCGCCGCTCTGCGGGCGTCCGCCGCTTCCGGTGTCGTCGGTGTGTCCGTTGTCTCCCATGGCTCCAGGGAACACCGGATACCTGACATCTTCTGTCGGGATTACTCCGCCCGCCGGCCCGACACCTCGCCCTCGCCCCCGCTCTGGCCCTAGCCGGCTCGTTCGGCCGCGCTGCGCTCCACGCAGAACTCGTTGCCCTCCGGGTCGGCGAGCGTGGCCCAGCCGGTGCCGTCCGGGTTGCGCCGGTCGTCCAGGAGGGTCGCGCCGAGGGCGAGAAGGCGCTCGACCTCCTCGTCGCGCGTGCGGTCCTGCGGCTGGAGGTCGAGGTGGACCCGGTTCTTCACCGCCTTGGACTCGGGGACCTGGATGAAGAGGAGGCTGGCGCCGGGAGAGTCGACCAGCGCCTCCTCGTCACCGGGCTTGTCGTCGTCGGAGACCTTGGCGTCGAGCGCCGCCGCCCAGAAGGTGGCGAGCGCGTAGGCGTCGGTGCAGTCGATGGTCACATGGCGCACGAGAGAGCTCATGGCGTCATGATCCCCCGCGCCCCTCGCCCCGGGCCACCGCATTCCCGCCGTCCCCGGTCAGCCCACGCCGCCTTCCGCTCCGGCGAGTTGGCGGCCCTCGGTGGCCGCCACGAGCGCGGCGAGGGAGGAACGGGCGCCCTGGAGGTTCTGGATCCGGGCGTCGATCTCGTCGAGCCGGGCGACGAGCAGAGGGCTCAGGCACGGCTCGATCTCGGCCTCGCTGCCGCAGACGCAGGCGAGGACCTCGGCGATGACCCGGGTGGGCAGTCCCGCGGCGAGCAGCGCCCGGATGCGGCGGACGACGGCAGGCGCGTCGGAGCCGTACACCCGCTGTCCGCCGGGGGTGCGCCCGGAGGCGAGCAGGCCCTGTTCCTCGTAGTAGCGCAGCAGCCGCACGGTGACGCCGGTCTCGCGCGCCAGCTCGCCGATCCTCATCGTCCCCATGTGATCCCCCTCACTTCCCCGCCCGCCGAGCTTGAAGCTCACACCGGTGTCAGCTCCTACCGTTCCCGACATGACGCGGACCGATGACACGACACGAACCGATGACATGACGATATTCCAGCTCGGCGGCGACCTTCCGGTCCGGCGCGTGGGGTACGGCGCGATGCGGCTGGCCGACGGGCCGGACGATCCGACGGGCCCCGAGGCGCGGATCTGGAGGGCCCCGGCGGACCGGGCGGCCGCGGTGCGGCTGCTGCGGACGGCGGCGGAGAGCGGGGTCACCCTCTTCGACACCGCCGACGCCTACGCCCTCGGCGCGGGCGAGGAGCTCCTTGCCGAGGCGCTCCGCCCGTACGGCGACGAGGTCGCGGTGGCCACCAAGGTCGGCGTGGTACGCCCCTCCCCCACCGAGTGGGTGCCGCTCGGTCACCCCGCCTATCTGCGCCAGCAGGCGGAGCTGAGCCTGCGCCGGCTGCGGACCGAGCGGATCGACCTCCTCTACCTGCACCGGATCGACGAGCACTACCCGCTCGCCGAGCAGGTCGGCGCCCTGCGCCTCCTCCAGGAGGAGGGAAAGGTGCGGCACATCGGTCTCTCCGAGGTGACGGTGGCGCAGCTGGAGGAGGCGGAGAGGGTCGCCCCGGTCGCCGCCGTGCAGAACCTCTACAACCTGGCGGACCGCGGCCACGAGGCGGTGCTCGACCACACGGCGGGGCGCGGGATCGCCTTCGTCCCCTTCTTCCCGATCGCGATGGGCGGCCACGCGGCCCCGGACGGGCCGGTGGCGGCGGTCGCGCGGGAGATCGGCGCGACCCCGTCCCAGACGGCCCTGGCCTGGCTCCTCCACCGGGCCCCCCACGTCCTGCCGATCCCGGGCACCACCTCGGAGCACCACCTGCGGGAGAACCTGGGCGCGCTCGGCGTCCGCCTCACCCCGGAGCAGTACGCGCGCCTGGACGGCTCCTGAGGGGCCGTAGGCCGCTCCGCCCGAGTCCTTCCGGCGCGGGGGGCGGGGGCGCGGACGCACCGCGGCGCCCGCCCGGTCCTTGGTCGGGGACGGTGGGCGAGCGCCGCGGTCAGTTCCGCACGTCGTTGTACGGGACGTTCGGGGGGATCCGGCGGGTCAGACCGTCAAGGCGCGGTCCGTCGGGCGGATCGGGGCCGGCAGGGAGCTGGCGCCGGTCAGGTAGCGGTCCACGCCGCGGGCGGCGGAGCGGCCCTCGGCGATGGCCCAGACGATGAGCGACTGGCCGCGGCCGGCGTCGCCGGCGACGAAGACGCCGTCGACGTTGGTGGCGAAGTCGGCGTCGCGGGCGATGTTGCCGCGCTCGTCCAGCGCCAGGCCGAACTGGGCGACCAGGCCGTTCTCCACGTCGGTGCCGGTGAAGCCCATGGCGAGGGTGACGAGCTGGGCGGGGATCTTCCGCTCGGTGCCCGGCTTCTGGGTGAGCTTGCCGTCGACGAACTCGACCTCGACCAGGTGCAGGAACTGGACGTTGCCGTCCTCGTCCCCCTCGAAGTGGGTGGTGGAGACGGAGTAGACCCGCTCGCCGCCCTCCTCGTGCGCGGAGGTGACCTTGTAGAGCATGGGGAAGGTCGGCCACGGCTGGTTGGCGGCCCGCTCCTCGCCCGGCCGGGGCATGATCTCCAGCTGCGTGACGGAGGCCGCACCCTGGCGGTGGGCGGTGCCGACGCAGTCCGCGCCGGTGTCGCCGCCGCCGATGACCACGACGTGCTTGCCCTCGGCGGAGATCGGCGAGGCCACGAAGTCGCCCTCGACCACCTTGTTGGCGAGCGGCAGGTACTCCATCGCCTGGTGGATGCCCTTGAGCTCGCGGCCCGGCACGGGCAGGTCGCGGGCGGTGGTGGCACCGGCGGCGACGACGACCGCGTCGAACCGCTTGCGCAGGTCCGTCGCCGTCAGGTCGCGGCCGATCTCGATGCCGGTGCGGAACTTGGTGCCCTCCGCGCGCATCTGCTCGATGCGGCGGTTGATGTGGCGCTTCTCCATCTTGAACTCGGGGATGCCGTAGCGCAGCAGGCCGCCGATGCGGTCCGCCCGCTCGTACACGACCACGGTGTGGCCGGCCCGGGTGAGCTGCTGGGCGGCGGCGAGACCCGCCGGGCCGGAGCCGATCACGGCGACGGTCTTGCCCGACAGGCGCTCGGGGATCTGCGGCCGGACGTCGCCGCCGTCCCACGCCTTGTCGATGATGGAGACCTCGACGTTCTTGATGGTGACGGCCGGCTGGTTGATGCCGAGCACGCACGCCGCCTCGCACGGAGCGGGGCACAGGCGGCCGGTGAACTCCGGGAAGTTGTTGGTGGCGTGGAGGCGCTCGGACGCCGCCGACCAGTCCTCGCGGTAGGCGTAGTCGTTCCACTCGGGGATGAGGTTCCCGAGGGGACAGCCGTTGTGGCAGAACGGGATGCCGCAGTCCATGCAGCGGCCGGCCTGCTTGCTGATGATCGGCAGCAGGGAGCCGGGGACGTAGACCTCGTTCCAGTCCTTGACTCGCTCGCCCACCGGCCGGGTCTTGGCGACCTCGCGCCCGGTGGTCAGGAAGCCCTTGGGGTCAGCCATGGGTCGCCGCCTCCATCATCTTCTCGGTGGTCTCGGACTCGGAGAGACCGGCGAGCTCAGCGGCGTCCTTGGCGGCGAGCACTGCCTTGTACGTGGTGGGGATGATCTTGCTGAACCGGGCCGCCGCGGCGTCCCAGTCGGCGAGCAGCTTCTCGGCGACCGTGGAGCCGGTCTCCTCGTGGTGGCGGCGCACGACGTCGTGCAGCCAGGCCTTGTCGGCGTCCGACGGAGTCTCGATCGCGCCCACGTTGCCGGAGTTGACGTTGTCCCGGTCGAGGTCGACGACGTACGCGACGCCACCGGACATGCCGGCCGCGAAGTTGCGGCCCGTCTCGCCGAGGACGACCGCCGTGCCGCCGGTCATGTACTCGCAGCCGTGGTCGCCCACGCCCTCGGAGACGACCAGGGCGCCGGAGTTGCGGACGCAGAAGCGTTCGCCGGTGCGGCCGCGGAGGAAGAGTTCGCCGCCGGTGGCTCCGTACGCGATGGTGTTGCCCGCGATGGTGGAGAACTCGGCCAGGTGGTCGGCGCGCCGGTCGGGGCGGACGATCACGCGGCCGCCGGAGAGGCCCTTGCCGACGTAGTCGTTGGCGTCGCCCTCCAGGCGGAGGGTGACTCCGCGCGGCAGGAAGGCGCCGAAGGACTGGCCGGCGGAGCCGGTGAAGGTGATGTCGATGGTGTCGTCGGGCAGGCCCGCGCCGCCGAACCGCTTGGTGACGTGGTGGCCGAGCATGGTGCCGACCGTGCGGTTGATGTTGCGGATGGCGACCTGGGCGCGGACCGGCTGGGCCTCCTCGGCGGAGGGGGCGTTCAGGGCCTCGGCGGCGAGCTGGATCAGCTCGTTGTCGAGGGCCTTCTCCAGGCCGTGGTCCTGCTCGATCAGGGCGTGGCGGACGGCGCCGGCGGGCAGCTCGGGCACGTGGAACAGCGGCTCGAGGTCGAGGCCCTGCGCCTTCCAGTGGTGGACGGCGCGGCTGGTGTCGAGCAGTTCGGCGTGGCCGACGGCCTCTTCCAGGGTGCGGAAGCCCAGCTCGGCGAGGAGTTCACGGACCTCCTCGGCGATGAACTCGAAGAAGTTGACGACGTACTCGGCCTTGCCGGAGAAGCGGTCGCGCAGGACCGGGTTCTGGGTGGCGATGCCGACCGGGCAGGTGTCGAGGTGGCAGACGCGCATCATGACGCAGCCGGAGACGACGAGCGGAGCGGTCGCGAAACCGAACTCCTCGGCGCCGAGCAGCGCCGCGATGACGACGTCGCGGCCGGTCTTGAGCTGGCCGTCGGTCTGGACGACGATCCGGTCGCGCAGGCCGTTGAGCAGCAGCGTCTGCTGGGTCTCGGCGAGGCCGAGCTCCCAGGGGCCGCCCGCGTGCTTGAGCGAGGTGAGCGGCGAGGCGCCCGTACCGCCGTCGTGGCCGGAGATGAGGACGACGTCCGCGTGCGCCTTGGAGACACCGGCGGCGACCGTGCCGACGCCGACCTCGGAGACCAGCTTCACGTGGATGCGCGCGGCCGGGTTGGCGTTCTTGAGGTCGTGGATCAGCTGGGCCAGGTCCTCGATGGAGTAGATGTCGTGGTGCGGCGGCGGCGAGATGAGACCCACGCCGGGCGTCGAGTGCCGGGTCCTGGCGACCCACGGGTAGACCTTGTGGCCGGGCAGCTGGCCGCCCTCGCCGGGCTTGGCGCCCTGCGCCATCTTGATCTGGATGTCGTCGGCGTTGACCAGGTACTCGGAGGTGACGCCGAAGCGGCCGGAGGCGACCTGCTTGATCGCGGAGCGGCGCGCCGGGTCGTACAGGCGGTCCGGGTCCTCGCCGCCCTCACCGGTGTTGGACTTGCCGCCCAGCCGGTTCATGGCGATGGCGAGGGTCTCGTGCGCCTCCTGGGAGATGGAGCCGTACGACATGGCGCCGGTGGAGAAGCGCTTGACGATCTCGGAGACCGGCTCGACCTCGTCGATCGGGATCGAGGGGCGGTCGGAGGAGAAGCCGAAGAGGCCCCGGAGGGTCATGAGCCGCTCGGACTGCTCGTTGACCCGCTCCGTGTACTTCTTGAAGATGTCGTACCGCTTGTTGCGCGTGGCGTGCTGCAGCCGGAAGACCGTCTCGGGGTCGAAGAGGTGCGGCTCGCCCTCGCGGCGCCACTGGTACTCGCCGCCGATGTCCAGCGCGCGGTGCGCGGAGGCGACGCCGGAGACCGGGTACGCCTTGGCGTGGCGGGCGGCGACCTCCTGCGCGATGACGTCGAGGCCGGCGCCGCCGATCTTGGTGGCGGTGCCGTTGAAGTACGTGGCGACGAACTCCTCGTCGAGGCCGTCGGCCTCGAAGACCTGCGCGCCCCGGTAGGAGGCGACGGTGGAGATGCCCATCTTGGACATGACCTTCAGGACGCCCTTGCCGAGGGCGTAGATCAGGTTGCGGATGGCCTGCTCGGGCTCCAGGCCCTCGATGAAGGTGCCGGCGCGGACCAGGTCCTCGACGGTCTCCATGGCGAGGTACGGGTTCACGGCCGCGGCGCCGTAGCCGATGAGCAGGGCCACGTGGTGGACCTCGCGGACGTCGCCGGCCTCGACCAGCAGGCCCACCTTGGTGCGCTGCTTGGTGCGGATGAGGTGGTGGTGGACGGCCGCGGTCAGGAGCAGCGAGGGGATCGGGGCGTGCTCGGCGTCGGAGTGCCGGTCGGAGAGCACGATGAGGCGGGCGCCGCCCTCGATGGCGGTGTCGGCCTCGGCGCAGATCGCCTCGATGCGGGCGGCGAGGGCCTCGCCGCCGCCGGAGACCCGGTAGAGGCCGGAGAGGGTCACGGCCTTCATGCCGGGCATGTCGCCGTCGGCGTTGATGTGGATGAGCTTGGCCAGCTCGTCGTTGTCGATCACCGGGAAGGGCAGGGTGACGCTGCGACAGGAGGCGGCGGTCGGTTCGAGCAGGTTGCCCTGGGGCCCGAGCGAGGAGCGCAGGCTGGTGACGAGTTCTTCGCGGATGGCGTCCAGCGGCGGGTTGGTGACCTGCGCGAACAGCTGCGTGAAGTAGTCGAAGAGGAGGCGGGGCCGCTCGGAGAGGGCCGCGATGGGCGAGTCGGTGCCCATGGAGCCGATCGGCTCGGCGCCGGTGCGGGCCATCGGGGCGAGGATGACGCGCAGCTCCTCCTCGGTGTAGCCGAAGGTCTGCTGGCGGCGGGTGACCGAGGCGTGGGTGTGCACGATGTGCTCGCGCTCGGGGAGGTCGGAGAGCTCGATCTCGCCGGTCTCCAGCCACTGCGCGTAGGGCTTCTCGGCGGCGAGGGCGGCCTTGATCTCGTCGTCCTCGATGATGCGGTGCTCGGCGGTGTCGACGAGGAACATCTTGCCGGGCTGGAGACGGCCCTTGCGGACGACGCGGGCGGGGTCGATGTCGAGGACGCCGACCTCGGAGGAGAGGACGACGAGGCCCTCGTCGGTGACCCAGTAGCGGCCGGGGCGCAGACCGTTGCGGTCGAGGACCGCGCCGACCTGGACGCCGTCGGTGAAGGTGACGCAGGCGGGGCCGTCCCAGGGCTCCATCATCGTGGAGTGGTACTGGTAGAAGGCGCGGCGGGCCGGGTCCATGGAGTCGTGGTTCTCCCACGCCTCGGGGACCATCATCAGGACCGCGTGCGGCAGGGAGCGGCCGCCGAGGTGGAGCAGCTCCAGGACCTCGTCGAAGGAGGCGGAGTCGGAGGCGTCCGGGGTGCAGATCGGGAAGATCCGCTCCAGGGAGCCCTCGCCGAAGACGTCCGAGACGAGCTGGGCCTCGCGGGCGGTCATCCAGTTCCGGTTGCCCTTGACGGTGTTGATCTCACCGTTGTGGGCGACGAAGCGGTACGGGTGGGCGAGCGGCCAGCTCGGGAAGGTGTTGGTGGAGAAGCGGGAGTGGACCAGGGCGACGGCGGAGGCGCAGCGGCGGTCGGAGAGGTCCGGGAAGAAGGGTTCCAGCTGGCCGGTGGTCAGCATGCCCTTGTAGACGAGGGTGCGGGCGGAGAGCGACGGGAAGTAGGTCGCGGCCTCGCGCTCGGCGCGCTTGCGCAGGACGAACGCCTTGCGGTCCAGGGCGATGCCGGTGGCCTCGCCGGTGCCGTCCGCGACGAACAGCTGGCGGAAGACCGGCATGGTGGAACGGGCGGAGGCGCCGAGCAGCTCGGGGGCGACGGGGACCTCGCGCCAGCCGAGGACGGTGAGGCCCTCCTCGGCGGCGATCGCCCCGATCCGCGCGACGGTCTCGTCCGCGCCGTCCTCGGGGAGGAAGGCGATGCCGACGGCGTACGCGCCGGCCTCGGGGAGCTCGAATCCGGCGACCTCGCGGAGGAAGGCGTCGGGGACCTGGAGGAGGATGCCGGCGCCGTCACCGGAGTCGGGCTCCGAGCCGGTGGCGCCGCGGTGCTCGAGGTTGCGCAGTACGGTCAGCGCCTGCTCGACCAGCTCGTGGCTGGCTACACCGGTGAGGGTGGCCACGAACCCGACACCGCAGGCGTCGTGTTCGTTACGGGGGTCGTACATGCCCTGGGGGGCGGGGCGACCGTCCATGGGCGACCAGGCGTCGGAACGCATCGGCTCTCCCGTCGTCGTCGTGGCAAGTGGAGCTGCCGAGGGACGACGTTGGCCCTCCGCGAAATTTCGTGCAGGTTACATGATGGCTGGCTTCTCGCGAAGCGGATAGCTCATTCCAGCATGCGGACACCTCCGACACGGAGCGGTGGTGTGTTCTGCCTTGGGGTGCGGGGGTGGAATGTCCCCGCGAGGGACGGAACGCGGGTCCGGGCAGTGAACCGGGGGTCCCGGCGGGCCGTCATGATGGGGCGGGCTTCGTTGCCCAAAGACGCTCATGCCTCATTCCCGTGGGACACGGGTTCGAAACCGCCGGGTAATCGGCTACTTATGTGGCGTCCCGCATAGTGTCTCATCGCGGCCGGGATTCGGACCAGGGATCTACGTCACAGCCGGAATGCCCGTTCCAGGACGGAAAGAGGCCCCGAAATGCCGGAAAGGCCCCTTTCGGGGCCTTGCCGTGATCGATCGGGGGTACGGAATCCGTCGGCTTCGCGCGGACGGGGCCGCAGCGCCCGGCGGAGAGGGCGACCGTGCCCCGACGGCTCCGAGCGGGCAGGCGCCTGGCGTGGTCAGCCCGAGCGGGTGACCCGCCGGGCGCCGTCTCCGGCCGGAAGGCCGGTCTTCCCGGCCGGGCCGCCGTCGTCACCGCGCCCGCGGCCACGGCCCACCGCCACGGCGGCGAGGACGAGCCCGACCGCCAGGACGGCGAGGCCCCTCATCCACACCTGGGCCTCGATCTGGGTCGCGAGCAGGACGCAGGAGGCGATGCCGAGGACCGGGAGGACGGTCGGGGCCCGGAAGTGGTTCCCGTCGCCCGGGTCCCGGCGCAGCACGAGGACGGCGGTGTTGACGATGAGGAACACGACGAGGAGCAGCAGCACCAGGGTGGACGCCAGGTCGGCGACGCCCCCGGTCAGGGCGAGCAGCATCGCCGCGCCGGTGGTGACCGCGATCGCCACCCAGGGCGTGCCGCGGCGCGGCAGCACCCTGGCGAGCGAGGCGGGCAGCAGCCCGTCCCGCGCCATGCCGTAGGCCAGACGGGACGACATGATGCCGGTGAGCAGCGCGCCGTTGGCGACCGCGACGAGCGCGATGGCGCTGAACAGCCACAGCGGGACCCCGCCCGCCGCCTTGACCACCTCCAGGAGCGGCCCGCTCGACGCCACCAGCTTCTCCGTCGGCACGGCCACCGACGCCGCCACGCCCACCAGCGCGTACACGACGCCCGCCGCGACGAGCGCGCCGAACAGGGCGCGCGGATAGGAGCGGCGGGGGTCGCGCGTCTCCTCCGCCACGTTCACGGACGTCTCGAACCCGACGAAGGAGTAGTACGCCAGCACGGAACCGCTCAGGACGGCCGCCGCGGCACCCTTCTCGGGCGTACCGAGCCGGAGGAGCCGCCCGGGGTCCGCGTCACCCCGCAGCAGCAGCCACCCGCCCAGCGCGACGACGACGAGCAGGCCGCCGACCTCGATGACGGTGGCGACGACGTTGGCGCGGGTGGATTCCTTGATGCCCCGCGCGTTGACCAGCGCGAGGACGATCAGGAAGAGGACGGCGACGACCCCGACCGGCAGCGTCACGAACGCCGACAGGTACTCGCCGCCGAAGCCCCGGGCGAGCGCGGCGACCGAGACGATCCCGGCGGTGAGCATGCAGAACCCGGCGACGAATCCGACGAACGGACCGAACGCCCGAGTGGCGTAGTGGGAGGCCCCTCCCGACCGGGGGTACTTCGTCGCCAGTTCGGCGTAGGAGGCGGCGGTGAGCAGCGCCAGCAGCAGCGCCACGACGAGAGGCACCCACACGGCGCCGCCCGCGTCGGCGGCGACCTGCCCCACCAGCACGTAGACGCCGGCGCCGAGGACGTCCCCGAGGATGAAGAAGAAGAGCAGGGGGGTGGTCAGTGTCTTCTTGAGCCCGCCCTGGGGCGCGCGGTCCGTTTCGCGTGGATTGCCTCTCGACATGTCGATTCGTATCCCCACGCCTCGGTGGTCCACACCTCCTGCCCCCCGGGTGGCCGCCCGCCTCAGGCGTCACAGGAATTTCCAGGCCCCGGGTGGCCGCGCCACGGGAATGCGCAGGACCGGGACACGGCATCGCGCTGTGCGTCCCCCGGGCGGGGGCAGTCGGGCGTCACGCTCCGA
>NZ_JAPSIW010000887.1 GCF_031178505.1 Streptomyces sp.
CCTTCATCTCCCGCTTGATCACGGGCAGGAGCAGGTACACGCCCAGCAGGTTCACGAAACCGCAGACGAACAGGGCCGCGTCGGCGAAATCGATGACCTCGCTGAAGGTCAGCACGCAGCCGGCGACGGTGAAGAACAGGTAGATGAAACGGAAGATGTTGTCGCTCGTACGGCTGCGGCCGAAGAGGAACTCCCAGGCCTTGAGACCGTAGTAGAACCACGTGATCAGCGTGGAGAACGCGAACAGCGTCACCGCGATGGCCAGGACGACCGGGAACCAGGGGAGCACGGTGGCGAAGGCGTCCGAGGTGAGGATGACGCCGTCGGGGGCGCCCCCTCCGGCCTGCACCTGGTCGATGCCGGCCTGCAGGCTCGGAGCACCGGCGATGATGATCGCCAGAGCCGTCATGGTGCAGATGATCACGGTGTCGACGAAGGGCTCGAACATCGCCACGAAGCCCTCGCTCACGGGCCGGGTGGTCTTGACCGCCGAGTGGGCGATCGGGGCGGAGCCCAGGCCCGCCTCGTTGGAGAACGCCGCGCGCTGGAAGCCCACGATCATGACGCCGAGGACGCCGCCGGCCATGCCCTCGGGGGAGAAGGCGCCGTCGATGATCGAGGCGAAGGCCGCCGGGACCTGTCCGATGTTGACGAGGATGACGATGAGGCACGCGGTGACGTAGACAGCGGCCATGGCGGGCACGAGCCTGCTCGTGGTGGCGCCGATGGACTTGATGCCGCCGATGATCACCGCGCCGACGAGACCGGCGAGGATGATCCCGAAGATCAGAGCCGCCCCGGCGCTGCCGAGGAAGCCGTCGGGGCCGCCCGTGACGTTGCGCACCTGGGCGAAGGTCTGGTTCGCCTGGAACATGTTGCCGCCGGCCGCGCCGAAGAACAGGATCGCGACGGCGAAGACGCCGGTGAAGATCTTGGCGACGACGCTGCCGAACCTGCCGTACGCGACGAGCAGGTACCGGAACGGCCCGCCGCTGACGGTGCCGTCCTCGTGGACCTCGCGGTACTTCACGCCCAGGGTGCACTCGGCGAACTTGGTGGCCATGCCGAGCAGTCCGGCGCAGATCATCCAGAAGGTGGCGCCCGGCCCGCCGAGGGCCATCGCCGCGCCCACACCGGCGATGTTGCCCAAGCCCACGGTCCCGGACAGCGCAGAGGTCAGGGCCTGGAAGTGCGGGACCTCACCGGGGTCGTCCTTGGTGGAGTACTTGCCCCGCACCACGTCCCAGGACACCTTGAGGCCGCGGACCTGGATGAACCCGAAGTAGACGGTGAAGATCACGCCGGCCGCGATCAGCCACGCGACCACGAAGGGGAAGCTGACTCCCGCAATGGTGATCGGGTAGAAGACGATGGTCGAGAAGACCTCGGTGATGGGTGCGAAGGCCGAGTTGATCGCTCGGTCGATCGCGGCCAGCCAGCCGACGTCCTCCGCGACCGGAGACATGGGTACCGCTTGAATGATCGCCATCCACCAACTACACCCCCTGGGGGGGCCGTTGGCAACAGAAACACGTGTCCCCGAATGTAAATACTTGACGTACCGGTAGATATCGGTTTCCGGCGGGGGAGGGGCGTGCGGTGCGCATCCCCGGTGGCGGTGCGGGCGCACCGCCACCGGGGGCGGTGGCTCAGCGGCTGGAGGACGTGCTCGTGAGGTGCTGCGGGGCGGTCATGGCGCACACCCGGAGGCCGCGGACGAGGTCGCCGCCGGCGTGGCGGACGGTCTCGCCGAACGAGGCGGAGCGGGTCGGAGCAGCGGCGCGGCCGATCGCGGTGAAGAGGACGGCGGGGAGGCCGAAGACGAGGAGGAGAGCCACGGGAGCATCCAGCTTTCTGTGTGCGGTGCGGGGAGATCTGCGACACGGTCGCCGCAGTTGACATCTAAAGTCTAACGCCCCGATAGTGAAGCATCCAGTCTGATAACACGCGCCATAGGAGATAATCATTGCGTCTAGATGACATCGACCAGCAAATCGTTGCGTCGCTGATCCAGGACAGCCGCCGCAGCTACGCGGCCATCGGGAAGAAGGTGGGTCTGTCCGCCCCGGCGGTGAAGCGGCGGGTCGACGCGCTGCAGCAGTCGGGCGCCGTCAAGCGCTTCACCGCGGAGATCGACCAGTCGGTGCTCGGGTGGAACATCGAGGCGTTCGTGGAGCTGCACTGCGACGGCGGGCTGTCGCCGTCGATGATGCGGACCATGGCCGCGGAGATCGCCGAGGTGACGGACGCCTACACGGTGACCGGGGAGGCGGACGGCATCTTCCTCATCCGCGCCGAGAACACCGCCCACCTGGAGGACGTCATGGTCCGGATCCGGGAGTGGAAGGGCATCAACCACACGCGCAGTTCCGTCATCCTCTCGCATCTGTGAGCCCGACGACGGCGGCTCGGAGATACTGGACGCACGTCATCATCGGCACGGGAGCGGAGGGTGCGACATGGGGAACGGACAGGACGCAGTGATCGTGGTCGGGGTCGACGGGTCCGAGCAGTCGGTGCGGGCACTGCGCTGGGCCGCGCGCCTCGCTCCCGAGCTCGGAGCCGGGAT
>NZ_JAPSIW010000888.1 GCF_031178505.1 Streptomyces sp.
GGGCAGGTGCGGGTGCGGAACGCGCCCGCAAGGGCGCCGTCCCGTGTCCCGGCGGGACGAAGCCCACACGGGGACGGGAAGGGGCGCCGTCGGGCGCGGGGGGGCGCTACGGGGACGTCAGGAGACGCGCGCTCGGCGCGGGCGCCATCGCATGCCGTTGACCTGGCCGGGTTCGGACCCGATGACGTACCGCACCCGGCGGCCGTGGACACGGCGGGCGGGCGCGCGGCAGCCGCGGGGGCGGCAGCCCCTGGCCAGAGGGGCGTGCGCGGGCGCGGCGGCGGTCCGGAGCCGGGTGCGCATCGCGCGGGTGACACCGGCGGCCGCGACCGCGCCGAAGCCACCCGGGGCGGCGGGGCCCTGGATGATCGGCGTGGCGCGGCGGACGGTCATGGCGGGGTCAGCTCCGGCCGTGACGCAGGGCCGGGTGAGCGCCGGCGGCGACCAGGTCGGCGACGGCGGCCTTGGGGTCGCGGCCGGTGACGAGGGACTCGCCGACGAGGACCGCGTCGGCGCCGGCGTTGGCGTAGGCGATCAGGTCGTGCGGGCCACGGACGCCGGACTCGGCGACCTTGACGATGCCGGCCGGGATCTCCGGGGCGACGCGCTCGAAGGTGGAGCGGTCGACCTTCAGGGTCTTGAGGTTGCGCGCGTTGACGCCGATGATCCGGGCGCCCGCCTCGACGGCGCGCTCGACCTCCTCCTCGTCGTGGACCTCGACGAGCGGGGTGAGCCCGATGGACTCGGCGCGCTCGATGAGGGAGACGAGGGCCTCCTGCTCCAGGGCCGCGACGATGAGGAGCGCGAGGTCGGCCCCGTACGCCCGGGCCTCCCACAGCTGGTAGGCCGTGACGATGAAGTCCTTGCGCAGCACCGGGATGTCGACGCGGGCCCGGACGGCCTCCAGGTCGGCGAGCGAGCCGCCGAAGCGGCGCTGCTCGGTGAGCACGGAGATGACGGCGGCGCCGCCCGCCTCGTAGTCGGCGGCGAGACCGGCCGGGTCGGCGATCGCGGCGAGGGCGCCCTTGGACGGGCTGGAGCGCTTGACCTCGCAGATCACCGTGACACCGTCCCCGCGCAGCGCGGCGACGCCGTCCTTGGCCTGCGGCGCCTTGGCGGCGCGCTCCTTGAGCTCGTCGAGGGAGACCCGCGCCTGCCGCTCCGCGAGGTCGGCGCGGACGCCCTCGATGATCTCGTCGAGCACACTCACGCGAGAGGCCCCCTTCCGGGACGTTGTTGGTGATGATGAACCAGGTTCAGCCACTTCGATCCTATCCGCAGGAGGGCTCGGCGCTCGCATCGACGGGAGCGGCGTCCCACCTGCTGGGACCCGCGGGGTGGCCCGGCGGGCGTCACGGGACCAGCGCGGAGCCGAAGGGCAGGTTCCGGACCAGGGTGAAGAGGGCGAGGACGGCGCCGATCCCCCACCACCAGGCCGGGGAGAGATCGACGCGCATCGGGATCCCGCGGACGGCGCGGACCAGCCAGATCGCGATCAGGACGGCGAAGAGGCCGTAGCCGGCGACGGCGAGCGCGTTCGCGCCGAGCGCGGTGGGCAGGTCGCCGTGGACGAAGGCGTGGGCGCTGCGGAGACCGCCGCAGCCGGGGCAGTACAGGCCGGTGAAGCGCAGGAGCGGGCAGACGGGGTAGTGCCCGGGTTCGTTGGGGTCGACGGCCCCGACGTAGGCGAAGGCGGCGGCGACACCGGCGAGCGTCCCGGCGGGGGCGAGCAGACGCAGGGCGAGCGGCCGGTTCCGCGGCGGGGGCGCGGGAGCGTAGGGGTGGGGGTGGCCGTGCGGCATGGCATGCGGGTGCCCGTGCGGCGGCGGTACCGGGCCGGTGGCGGGGACCGGGGTGGGCGCGTACGGGTGCGGGTGCCCGTGCGGCGGCGGTACCGGGCCGGTGGCGGGGACCGGGACGGGCTCGGGGTTCCCGGGGCCGGGACCCTCGCGTACGGGGCCGGCGGCCCGGTCGGGGAAGGGCTCGGGCGCAGGGTCCTCCGGTACCGGCGCGGGGCCTTCGGCGCCGCGCGCCTCTTCGGGCCCGGGGGCCGCCGGGCGGTCCGGTGGGGCGGGGGTCTCGTCGGTCACGGCTCCGGCCGTCGGCTGCGGGTCCACGCCGTGATTCTCGCCCCTGACGCGCGAGGGCGCAGCCCGGCACGGCCGGACTGCGCCCTCGATCCGTCGAACGCGTCGTGTCGGGTCAGACGCGGGCCCGGGCGGACTCGGTCGCGGCGGCGCGGGCCGCGGCGACGTCCTCCGACTCCTTCGGCATGCCCAGACCGGCCGCCTTCATGGCACCGCCGACGATGCCGCCGAGCACGATGACGCCCACGCCGGCCCAGAAACCGGGCACGTTGGCCGCCACCATGAAGACCCCGGCGATGCAGAAGCCGATGAAGGAGATGATGACACCGGTCCAGGCGGCCGGGGTGTGTCCGTGGGCGCTGCCCGCCATGAGTTGCTCCTCGTTGCTGTTGCTCGGTGGTGAGGTCTCGCGTGCGCGGACACTCGGCTCTCATTGTCCCGCACGCGGGCGCGCGAGGGTGAATCGGGGGTGCCGGACGAT
>NZ_JAPSIW010000889.1 GCF_031178505.1 Streptomyces sp.
AAGGACGAGGGGTTTCTGCACGAGAAGCGTGTGCAGGGGCCGGGCGGGAAGTGGGAGACGTACCAGCTCGTCTCCAACGAGCCGTTGACCGCCGCCGAGGCCGCCGAGTTGCTCGCGTGGATGTCGTCGCAGGTGGCGCCGAGTGACGGCGGTCCGGCCGTCGGTGGGCGGACCCGTCGGGCGGCCGACGGTCTTCCAAAGAGAAAACCGGAAGAAGACTCCTCCTCCTTCCGGCCGCCACCCCCGGAGCCGCAGCCCGAACCCGAACCGGAGGAGCCGGAGCCCGAGCCGGAACCTGCACGGGTGCCCGAACCGGCGCCGGAACCTGCACCGGCGCCCGTCCCGGGCCCCGAGGCGCCCCCGCCCCCGCCGCTGGACCGCGTCGCCGAGGAGGCGCGGACGCTCGTCGGGGCCCTGCCGCTGCTGTCGCCCGCGCTGCGGTTCGTACCCGCCGGGATGCGGGAGGAGTTGACGCGGCTGGCGGCGCGCTGGCTGGTCCCGGGCACACCCCCGCCGACGTACGCGAACACGTCCGGCGCTGCCTGCCGCGCGACGGGACACCCGTGCACCGGCCCGGCGGCTTCCTGCGCTACCTCCTGCGGGAGGTGCCGCCACCACCCCCGCCCCCCGAAGCACCGGACGCGCAGGACCCGCAGGACCGGCCCCGCCTGTCGGCGCGGCTCGCGGGAGCACGGGAGTGCGAGGGTGAGCACATCCAGCCCATGCTGTTCCGGCCGGTCGGGGACGAACGGCTCTGCCGGGCCTGCACCGGAACCGGAGCCGGTGCCGCTGCCGATGCCCGGTCCCGGGACGGAGCCAGGACCAGGACCGGAGCCGGAGCCCGGACCGGGCCATGGCGTGCCGTTCTCGCCGGGGTTCCCTAGCGCGTCGCGGTCAGCTCGCACCTCCCGTCCGCGCACGTGCGGCGCAGGCGGCCCGCCGAGACCGTCTCGGCCAGGCCCATCACCCAGCACATCGGGCAGCCGCGCAGCGCGACCAGCCCGACCGGGACGAGGAGCAGGGCGAGCGGGCCGAGGGTGGGCAGCAGGGCGAGGGTCCCGGCGAGGGCGCCGAAGCCGAGCGCTCCGCGGGCCAGATGCCGTGGCACGGTGGCGCTCGCGAAACGCCGTGGTGCGGGGCCGTGCTTCGTGATCATCGGTTCCCCTCCTCGCTCAGCGCCTCCCGGACGGCCGAACGGGCCCGGTGCAGGCGGGACTTCATGGCGGCGGTGCTCAGGCCGAGACGGTCGGCGACCGTGCGGCCGGGGAGGCCCTGGATGTCGCGCATGACGAGAACCTGCCGCTGGTCGGCGGGGAGGGCCGCGACGGCGGCGGCGACCCGCTCGGCCTCCAGGCGCAGCAGGGTGTCCTCCTCGGCGGACCGGGCCGTGGCGCCGGGGGCGGTCCCGGGCGGTACGGGATCGGTGGCCGGTGCCCGGTGGAGCAGGGCCCGGGTGCGGCGCAGGCATTCGTTGCGGACGATCCGGAACATCCAGGAGGCGAGCGCCCCGGAGGCGCGCAGCATGCCGATCTTCCGGTAGAGGATGATCACCGCCTCCTGGGCGGCGTCCTCGGCGTCCTGCGGGGTGGCGCACAAGCTGTGCGCGAACCGCCGCACGTGCGGGTAGGAGCCGTACACGAGCGCGGTGAGCGCCTCCACGTCGCCGTGCTGCGCCGCCGTGACGAGGCCGGCGCCGGGCCAGCCGTGGTCAGCCACGGTGACGCCGACGGCGCAGGATGACGGCGCACGCGCACACGAGCAGCGCTGCGGCCGCGACGGCGATCACGACGGTGGTGGTCATGGGGTCCTCCCGGTGGGCTGGGGAGCGGACGCGGTCGTCCGCACGCCTATGAGAGGCGTGCCGCACGGGAAAGGATTCACCCCGCCCCCGGCCCGGACAGGTGCGACTGCCCCGCCGGGTACGGGAAAGGGGCCGCCCGACATCCATGGGGACGGACGTCGGGCGGCCCCCGGGGCACGTGGTGGCACGCACCCGGTGCGTCACACGCCGGCCTTCTCGGCCCGCGGAGCGGGAGCGGGGGCGGCCTCGGCCGCGGCGGCCTTGTCCCCCTTCATGACGAGGAGGGTGATCACGCCGCCCACGGCCGCGACGACCGCCGCGCCGATGAAGGCGGCGGAGAAGCCCTCGGTCAGACGGGGCAGGTTGCCGAGCTGGTCGGCGCCCTGCGACATGGCGACGGCGGTGAGCGCGGCGAGGCCGAGCGCGGAGCCGGCGTTGTACGTGGTGTTGACGATGCCGGAGGCGAGACCGGCCTGCTCCTGCGGGGCGCCGGACATGGCCGCGATCATCGCCGGGATGTAGGCGAGGGACATGCCGAGCGCGGCGACCAGCGAGGCCGGCAGGACGTCGACGAGGAAGGTGCCGGTCGGCTCGACGGCGGCGAGCCAGACGAGACCGGCCGCGAGGAGCAGCAGACCCACGCCGATGAGCGGCTTGGCGCCGACCTTCGTCATGAGCCGGGAGGTGAGGGCCGTCATGAAGATCATGAGGAGGACGGTCATCGGGAGCAGCGCGGCGCCGGAGGCGAAGGCCCCGTAGCCGAGGA
>NZ_JAPSIW010000890.1 GCF_031178505.1 Streptomyces sp.
ATGTCCCGCCGCGGGACCCTGAGGCGCTCGCAGACGCCGTCGCAAAGGTGGTGGGTGACCCTGACATGGCAAGCGAACTTGGCCGCGCCGGCCATGACCGCGTCCACGCGCGCTACTCCTGGGACCGCATTGCCCTGGACACCGAGAAGGTCTACCAGCTGACGCTGAACCAGATGAACGGCAGGGCCAGCG
This sequence comes from Streptomyces sp., assembly GCF_031178505.1. Classification (GTDB taxonomy): domain Bacteria; phylum Actinomycetota; class Actinomycetes; order Streptomycetales; family Streptomycetaceae; genus Streptomyces; species Streptomyces gulbargensis. The sequence goes on from NZ_JAPSIW010000890.1 coordinate 193, forward strand.
GACGACGACGGCGCGCAGCCGCCTCCGGCGCTGCAGTACAGGACCTGCAGACGTCCGGAAGGAGCGCACAATGAACGCCGAACGCCTTGCCCTGTTCCGCCCCGGCCGTCGCCAGGGCCTGACCCCCGTCCCGGTGCTGCCCGATCCTGCACCGCTTCCCGGTGCCGGGGACACCGCGGCGCTGGACGCCGTCGTCGAGCACCTTCAACACGTATTGCCGGCGGTCGAATCCTTGATGTCCTCGGCGGGAAAGCTCGCCGACTGGGGAGTGGATCTCGCAGACCGCCTTATGCGCGGGCAGCGGCTCCTCGCTGCCGGCAACGGCGGCTCCGCAGCGGAGGCCCAGCACCTCACCGCCGAGCTGGTGGGCCGGTTTGACGGCGAACGAGAACCGTTTTCGGCGATCTCCCTCCACGCCGAGTCCTCGGCGGTCACGGCACTCGCCAACGACTACGGGTACGAGAACGTGTTTGCCCGACAGGTGCGGGCCCACGGCCGGAAGGGTGACGTTCTGATGCTGATGAGCACCAGCGGCAAGAGCCCCAACCTGCTGCTGGCGGCGGAAGCTGCCCGCGAGGTGGGAGTGACCACCTGGGCACTCACCGGAGCCGGACCGAATCCGCTGACCAACGTATGCGATGACCATGTAGCGATCGACGGACGCTCCGCCAACGCCCAGGAGGGGCACTTGATTGCGGTGCACGCTCTCTGCCGGGCTTTTGATGGCGAAGTGGCGCGTTGCCGGGAACAGGAGGGCTAGATGGTGAGAATCGTTGTGGTCGGGGACGTGCTTCTTGACCAGGATCTGAGCGGGGAAGCAACTAGGCTGACGCCGGACGCGCCGGTGCCCGTGGTAGACGTGGGCGAAACCCGTCGTCGGGCGGGCGGAGCCGGACTTGTGGCCCGTATGCTGCAGCGGCAATTCGATGGGCGGGCCGATCACCAGGTCCGTCTGGTGACTGTTCTGTCCGAGGACGACGCCGCGCCTAACCTGCGCACTGAGCTCGCGGACATTCCGCTCGTTGTCGGTCCCTCGGGGGCACCCACGCCGGTCAAGACCCGCATCCGCGCGGGGAACCAGGCTGTGGTCCGCTTCGATGAGGGCTGTGCTCAGGCTCCTGTGCCTGACGTGACCAGCGAAATGCTCGAAGCTGTGGAGGCGGCCGACGTCGTACTCGTGTCGGACTACGGGCGCGGTCTCGCCGCCAATGCGGATCTGAGGGCCTTGCTCGAACGGATCGCGCCACAGGTTCCCATTGTGTGGGACCCGCACCCCTCAGGACCGGATCCCGTGCGCGGCGTAGCCGCCGTTACTCCAAACCTTCTCGAGGCGCTGAAAGCAGCGGGCGTTGGGGGATCGGAGCAGAACGATGTTGTACGGGCTGCTGCGGACGCCGCCAAGGAACTGGAGGGCCGGTGGGGCAGCCGTGCCGTCGTCGTGACGATGGGCGACCGCGGAGCCCTGGTGCACATCCAGGGCCAGAGCGGTGAACTGCCGCATCTCATCCCCGCACCCTCGGTGAGGGTGGATGACCCCTGTGGCGCGGGTGACCGCTTCTGCGCAACGCTCGCACTGCGGCTTGGTTCGGGCGCATCGCTGACCGAAGCGACCCAGGATGCCGTGAACAGCGCGGCCGACTTCCTGGCTGCGGGCGGAGTCGCTTCCTTGCACGGTGAGCCTGCACCCACCGCGCTCCACGGCCCGGCCGTGGACGCCCTGCAGGTTGCTCACGCAACCCGCGAGGCAGGCGGCACCGTGGTGGCAACCGGAGGGTGCTTCGACCTGCTGCACGCCGGCCACGCCCGAACATTGGCGGCAGCCCGCAAGCTCGGCGACTGCCTGATTGTGTGCCTGAACTCCGACGAGTCGGTGCGCAGGCTCAAGGGACCCGAGCGGCCGATCATGGGGCAGGACGACCGCGCCGAACTGCTCGAAGCGCTCGGCTGCGTGGATGCTGTCTACATCTTCGGAGAGGACACCCCGGAGGACGCCCTCGCTACCCTCCGGCCGGATGTCTGGGTGAAGGGCGGCGACTACTCCACTGCGGAGTTGCCGGAAGCTGCGCTGCTCCGCTCCTGGGGTGGTCAGACCGTGACTGTTCCCTATATCCCCGCACGATCAACAACTTCCCTGGCCGCGGCGCTCGCCGAGGTGGGGTAACTGCAGGCATACCAACAAGAGGAGAAGATGAATGGCTGACACAGCTGCGAACACTTTCAATCCAGGGCGAGTACTTGTGACCGGAGGAGCCTCGGGCCTCGGCGCAGCAGTAGTTGCGAGCGTGCTCGACGCCGGCGGCACCCCCGTGGTGCTCGACCGCGACATCAGCGGCACATCCGGTGTGAAGGCGCTTGAGGTGGATGTATCGGACCGC
>NZ_JAPSIW010000190.1 GCF_031178505.1 Streptomyces sp.
CCTTCGGCCGAAGTCGGGGTCAAGGTCACCCAAAGGGCGTGTCCCGGACCGGATTCCCGCCCCTTCCCGACCTACGTTGGTGGAGTGGAGCAGCACAGGACAAGTCAGCCCCAAGGCCGCCGACGGCCGCAAACCCCTCTCGCGCCGCCCGGTGCGGCGGTGGAGGGCGCTGCCGTCTACCGCGTGACCGGCCGCTCCGGACGGACACCCGGGGGCGCCCGCGTCGAACGGGCCGCCGCCGGTACGGGCGCGGCCGGGCGTCCCGGAGACAGGCGGCCCCCAGGGGCGCGGCGGCCGGTGCCGCCGGTCGTGCTCGCCCTGCGGCGGCTGCCCTCGCCCCGGCTCACGGGGCTCGGCGCCGGTCTCTTCGCCTGCGCCGCCATGCTGGTGCTCGGCGTGCTCGACCGGCTGCTGTTCGACGGGTCCCCGCTGGTCTACGGGCTGCTGTTCCTGCCGGTCAGCGCGCTGACCGCGCTCTGGGTGCGGCCCGCGGACCTGGTCACGGCGCCCATCGGCGTACCGATCGCGTTCGCCGTCGGGGTCGTCCCCGTCTCCGGCGGTTCGGGGGGCATCGGCGGCCAGGCCATGGCGGTCGTCACGGCCCTCGCCGTGCACGCCGGGTGGCTGTACGGCGGAACGCTCGTCGCCGGGCTCATCGCGAGTGTGCGGAAGGTACGGGACATGGGGCGGCGGCAGCAGCAGCGCGCCGCTGCCGCCGCCCGCGAGGCGGCCGGACCGCGTCCCGCCGCCGCTCCCCGGCCGGCGCCCTCCCGTCGTACCGCTCCCTAGGGAGTCGTACGACGGGGGCCGGACCTCGTCCCGCCGGGCCGTACGCGGGTGGCGCGGGCTCCCCAGGGCGGGCTGCGGGACCCGCCGGGCGGGCACCCGTCGCGCACCGCCCGGCGGGTGCCCGGTCGCGGCGGCGGGTGTCAGGACCCGGCCGACCGGTCCCGGCCGCCGGCTTCCGGTGACGCGGCGGCCATCGCCGCGCCCACGATGCCCGCGTTGTTCAGGAGCTGCGCGGGCACGATCTCCGCGCGGATGTCCTCGATGAGGGGGAGGAACTTGTCCGCCTTGCGGCTCACTCCCCCGCCGATGATGAAGAGCTCGGGCGAGAACAGCATCTCCACGTGCGCCAGGTACTTCTGCAGCCGCCGGGTCGCCCAGTGCTCCCAGGTCAGCTCCTCGTCCTCGCGGGCCTTCGCGGAGGCCCGCTTCTCGGCGTCGTGGCCCTTCAGCTCCAGGTGGCCGAGCTCGGTGTTGGGGACGAGCCGGCCGTCGACGAAGAGGGCCGAGCCGATGCCCGTGCCGAGGGTCAGCATGATCACCGTGCCGGTGCGGCCCCGGCCCGCGCCGAAGGTCATCTCGGCGAGGCCGGCCGCGTCGGCGTCGTTGAGGACGGTCACGGGGAGCCCGCCGACGCGCTCGCCGATGAGCCGGGCCGCGTCGACGCCGATCCAGCCCTTGTCGACGTTGGCCGCGGTACGGATGGTCGAACCGGTCACCACGCCGGGGAAGGTCACCCCGATGGGACCGGACCACCCGAAGTGCTCCACCACTTCCGCGACGCGGCCCGCCACACCGTCGGGTGTGGCGGGCTGCGGGGTCAGTACCTTGTGACGTTCCTCGGTGAGAGCACCCCGTTCCAGATCCACGGGGGCGCCCTTGATGCCCGAGCCGCCGATGTCCACTCCGAAGACGTTCATGGAATCACCGTATGGGCACCGGGCCCGAAGTTACTCCTTGACGAGCCCGGCGGCCTCGGCGCGCAGGTCGCGGCGGAGTTCCTTCGGGAGGGAGAAGGTGAGGGACTCGTCGGCGGTCTTGACGATCTCCACGTCCACGTAGCCGCGCTCGGACAGCCACTCCAGGACCTCCTGGACGAGGACGTCCGGGACGGAGGCGCCGGAGGAGAGGCCGACGGTGGTCACGCCCTCCAGCCACGCCTCGTCGATCTCGCTGGCGAAGTCGACCAGGTGGGCGGCGGGGACGCCGGCCTGGAGGGCGACGTCGACCATCCGCTGCGAGTTCGAGGAGTTCTTCGAGCCGACCACGATGACGAGGTCGGCGTCGCCGGCCAGCTCCTTGATGGCCAGCTGGCGGTTCTGCGTGGCGTAGCAGATGTCGTCCGACGGCGGGGAGATGAGCTGCGGGAACTTCTCCTTCAGCGCGTCGACCGTCTCCATCGTCTCGTCGACCGAGAGGGTGGTCTGGGAGAGCCAGACGACCCGGGAGGGGTCGCGGACCTCGACCTTGGCGACGTCCTCGGGGCCGTCGACCAGCTGGATGTGGTCGGGGGCCTCGCCGGAGGTGCCGATGACCTCCTCGTGGCCCTCGTGGCCGATGAGGAGGATGTCGAAGTCCTCCTTGGCGAAGCGGACGGCTTCCTTGTGGACCTTGGTGACCAGGGGGCAGGTGGCGTCGATGGTGGCGAGGCGGCCCTGGCGGGCCTCCTCGTGGACGGTCGGGGCGACGCCGTGCGCGGAGAACATCACGATGTTGCCCGGCGGCACCTCGGTCGCCTGGTCGACGAAGATCGCGCCCTTCCGCTCCAGGGTCTGGACGACGTACTTGTTGTGGACGATCTCGTGCCGGACGTAGATCGGCGCCCCGTACTGCTCCAGGGCCTTCTCCACGGCGATCACGGCACGGTCCACGCCCGCGCAGTAGCCACGGGGAGCGGCGAGCAGGACACGCTTCGGGCGGTTGGTCGCGGGCGTTGCAGTCATGCGTCCCATCGTAAGGCCGCGTCGGTCGCCGTTTTGATCGGCGGCGTGGCCGAAACTGGGCCCATGGCTCAGGACGCGCGGGTGGCGGATCACGGGACACTGCGCCGGAACCTCGGGTTCCGGGATCTGGTCGTGTACGGCCTGCTGTTCATCGCGCCCATGGCGCCGGTCGGCGTCTTCGGCACGCTGGACGCCCGGTCCCACGGGGCGGTCGCCCTCGTGTACGTGGTGGCCACGGTCGCCATGGCGTTCACCGCCTTCAGCTACGCGCAGATGGTGCGCGTCGCCCCGCAGGCCGGCTCGGTCTTCACGTACGCCCGCAAGGGGCTCGGCGAGGGGCCGGGATTCATCGCCGGGTGGATGGCGATGCTCGACTACCTGCTGATCCCGGCCGTGGCCTACCTCTTCGCGGGCATCGCCATGGAGGCGCTGGTTCCGGGGGTGGACCGGTGGATCTGGACGGGGATCGCGGTCGTGATCACCACCCTGCTCAACCTGTGGGGCGTCCGCGCGGCCGCCCGCGTCGGCTTCGCGGTGCTGGCGATGGAGATCGCCGTCCTGCTCGTCTTCGTCGTCTCGGCGGTGGTGGTGCTCGTACGGGACGGGGCGCGGCGCGACTGGTGGTCGCCGCTCACCGGGGACCTGTCGTTCTCGCTCGCGGCGGTCGTCGGCGCGGTGTCGGTGGCCGTGCTGTCGTACCTGGGCTTCGACGCCATCGCCTCGTTCGCGGAGGAGGTCACGGGCGGGTCGCGGAAGGTGGCGCGGGCGGTGCTGTTCTGCCTGGCGCTCGCGGGTGTCCTGTTCGTGGCGCAGACCTGGCTCGTGGCGCTCCTCGAACCGCTCTCCTCGGCCGAGCTCGCGGCCGATCCCGCGAAGCAGGGCTCGGCCTTCTACGACGCGGTGGACACGTCCGTGGGCGGCTGGCTGCACGATCTCGTCGCGGTGTCGAAGGCCATCGGCGCGGCTTTCGCCGCACTGGCCGGACAGGCGGCCGGCGGACGGCTGCTGTTCGCGATGGGCCGTGACCGCCGGCTGCCGCACGTGCTGGCCCGTACGGACGCGGGCGTGCCGCGCGTGGCGCTGCTCGTGGCGGCGGCGGTGACGATGATCGCGGCGGTGTGGGCGGCCCGGCGGGACGACGGCCTCGACCACCTGGTGTCGGTGGTGGACGTCGGCGCGCTCACCGCCTTCGTCCTGCTGCACGCGAGCGTGGTGGGGTGGTTCGCCGTACGGCGGGCCGAGGGGCCGCCGCACTGGCTGAAGCACGTCGTCCTGCCGGTGCTCGGCGCGGTGATCCTGATCGCGGTGATCGTGGAGGCCTCGCGCGCGGCCCAGGTGGTGGGCGCGGTGTGGCTGGGCGTCGGCCTCGTCGTCCTGGCGGTGCAGGGGACGGCACGGGGCGCGCGGGGCACGCGGAGCTGAGGTCCGGCGGCAGCGACACCCGGGCCCGAGGCCCGGCGGGTCGTGCACGCCCCCGAGGGCACGCGGTCCTGACGTTGTCGGACCTCGCCGTTACGCTCGGTGCATGGGTCTGACTACGTCCGCCGAAACTCCCCTCCCCGTCGGGCAGGTCTCCCGGCTGATCGGCGGGTGGATCGACCGGCTCGGGGCGATCTGGGTCGAGGGGCAGATCACGCAGCTCTCGCGGCGCCCCGGCGCCGGGGTCGTCTTCCTGACGCTGCGCGATCCGTCGCACGACATCTCCATCGGCGTCACCTGCTACCGGCAGGTGTTCGACGCGGTGGCGGACGTCGTGTCCGAGGGCGCCCGGGTCGTCGTGCACGCGAAACCGGAGTGGTACGCGCCGCGGGGGCAGCTGTCGCTGCGGGCGGCCGAGATCAGACCGGTCGGGATCGGGGAGCTGCTGGCCCGCCTGGAGCAGCTGAAGCGGAGCCTGGCCTCGGAGGGGCTGTTCGCCCTGGACCGGAAGCGGCCGCTGCCGTTCCTGCCGCAGCTGGTCGGTCTGGTCTGCGGCCGGGCCTCGGCGGCCGAGCGGGACGTCCTGGAGAACGCGCGGCGGCGCTGGCCCGCCGTCCGCTTCGAGGTGCGGAACGTGGCGGTGCAGGGCGTCCGGGCCGTGCCGCAGGTGATCCAGGCGGTGAAGGAGCTCGACGCGCACGAGGGCGTGGACGTCATCATCGTGGCGCGCGGCGGCGGCAGCGTCGAGGACCTGCTGCCGTTCTCCGACGAGCAGCTGATCCGGGCGGTGGCCGACTGCCGTACGCCGGTCGTGTCCGCGATCGGGCACGAACCGGACGCTCCGCTGCTCGACCTGGTGGCGGATCTGCGCGCCTCGACGCCGACGGACGCGGCCAAGAAGGTCGTGCCCGATGTGGGCGAGGAACTCGAGCGGGTGCGGGGTCTGCGGGACCGGGCCCTGCGGACCGTGCGGGGACTCCTGGAGCGGGAGGAGCGCGGCCTGGCGCACGCGCTGGCCCGGCCCGTCATGGAGCACCCGCAGCGGATGGTGGAGGTCCGTGTGGGCGAGATCGACGCGCTCCTGGCGCGGAGCCGGCGGGTCCTGGGCCACCTGCTGGACCGGGCGGACTCGGAGCTGTCGCACACCCGGGCCCGGGTCCGGGCGCTCTCCCCGGCCGCGACGATGGAGCGCGGGTACGCGGTGCTCCAGCGGGCCGGCGGGGCGGTGGTCCGCTCCCCGGAGGAGGTCGCGGACGGCGAGGACCTGCGCGCCCGGGTGGCGGAGGGCGAGTTCGCGGTACGCCGCGTGCCGGGCACGCCCTAGGGCGGTGCGGGAGCCCGGTGGAAGAGACACGACGACACGGAGGACGGAAGCGGATGGCGAGCGGTACGGGTACGGAGGCGGGCGCGGGCCCCGGGGCGGCGCTCGGGTACGAGCAGGCGCGGGACGAACTGATCGAGGTGGTCCGGCGCCTGGAGCAGGGCGGTACGACGCTGGAGGAGTCCCTGGCGCTGTGGGAGCGCGGGGAGGAGCTGGCGAAGGTCTGCCGGCACTGGCTGGAGGGCGCCCGGGCCCGCCTCGACGCCTCCCTGGCGGCGGAGCGGGCGGCCGGGGGCGGCGCGGACGGGGAAGAGGACGCGGACGACGAGGGCTGACGGGCGGCTTCCGCGCCGGGGCGGCCCGGCCGGGCCCGTACGGGAGAGACACCGGCGAGACCGGGGCGCTCACTTCTCGCGTACGACCGCCCCGCCTCCCCCCGGCACCGAGCTTCTGTCCTGTTCACGACGAGTCGGCCGCCCGGACCCGTAGACTCTGCGAGCGTGAAGCGGATCACTATCCGCATGGATTAGTTGAATTTTCATCAATCCCGGGCGTACTGTCGAGGCCGTCGCCCGCACTCCCCTCGCGAGCGCTCCTCTTGCAGTCCGGAAGGTACGCAGCATGTCTCTCGTTCTTGACCCCGCCGCCCAGGACCTCCTCTTCCGCGAGGCCCGTACCGCCAACACGTTCACCGACGAGCCGGTGACCGACGAGCAGGTCCAGGCGATCTACGACCTGGTGAAGTACGGCCCGACCGCGTTCAACCAGACCCCGCTGCGCATCACCCTGGTCCGGTCCCCCGAGGCCCGGGAGCGCCTGGTCAAGCACATGGCCGAGGGCAACCAGGCGAAGACCGCCGCCGCCCCGCTGGTCGCGATCCTCTCCGCCGACAACGAGTTCCACGAGGAGCTCCCGGCGCTGCTGCCGCACTTCCCGCAGGCCAAGGACATGTTCTTCGCCGAGCGCCCGGCCCGCGAGCAGTCCGCCCTGTTCAACGCCGCCCTCCAGGCCGCCTACTTCATCGTGGGCGTGCGCGCCGCCGGCCTGGCCGCCGGCCCGATGACCGGTCTGGACTTCGCCGGCCTCCAGAAGGAGTTCCTGGACGACGACCACACCCCGCTGATGGTCGTCAACATCGGCAAGCCGGGCGAGGACGCCTGGTTCCCGCGCTCCCCGCGCCTGGCCTACGACGAGGTCGTCACCACCGTCTGACGCCGCCGCGCCGACCGTGGAGTGCGGGAAAGCCCCCGAGTGCCGAGCACTCGGGGGCTTTCCCGTGTCCGGTCGTCCGGAGCGGGCCCTCAGGCCTTCTTCGCCCGGAGCGCGCCCGCCATCTCGGCCAGCCGGTCGAAGGAGGCCGTACCGGTCACGACGGTCGTCGCCCCGCCGTCCGTGCGGACCAGCGCGTCGTACTTCGGGCCCTCCCAACGCTGCCACACCTGGCCCGCGACCGTCTGCGTCCGGCCGGTGTTCTTCGCCTCGTGCGTGACGTCCGGCACGTACTTCTTCGCCTCGGCCGTCGACTGGTGGATGGCCACGTACTGGGTGTCGGGCGAGAGGAAGCCGAGCTGCCAGGCGTCGCCCTTCTCCCGCTTGTACGAGACGACCGTGGCCTTCCAGCCCTCACCGAGGCCCTCGGGCGCCAGCACCGGATACGGCGCCGCCCGCTGGGCCGTGATCAGCTCGACCCGGTAGTCCTTCTCCTTCACCGGTTCCGCGTTCTCGTCATGCGGGATGAAGAGATACATCACACCCGCGGCGACCATGATCACCCCGAGGGACTGGAACATCCCGCGTACCGTCTGCCTGCCTCGCATACCTGCCACGCCCCCATGGTCGCATCATGGTGCGGCGCTCATACGTGGGCCCCTCTGCTCAATTTGTCGACGTACCGATAGAGTCGCAGCACCCTCTTTTCCCCGGCCGTCGCCGTACAGAAAGGTGCGCCCCGATGACCGAGCACCACCTCCCGCCCGAGCTGGAGGTCTCTCCCGAGGCCCCGGACCGCAACCTCGCCCTCGAGCTGGTCCGCGTCACCGAGGCCGCCGCCATGGCGGCCGGCCGCTGGGTCGGCCGCGGCGACAAGATCGGCGCGGACGGCGCGGCGGTCAACGCCATGCGGACCCTGATCTCGACCGTCTCGATGAACGGCGTCGTCGTCATCGGCGAGGGCGAGAAGGACGAAGCCCCGATGCTGTTCAACGGCGAGCGGGTCGGCGACGGCACCGGCGCCGAGGTCGACATCGCGGTCGACCCGATCGACGGCACCACCCTGAACGCCAAGGGCATGCCGAACGCGATCGCCGTGCTGGCCGCCGCGGACCGCGGCACCATGTTCGACCCGTCCGCCGTCTTCTACATGGACAAGCTGGTCACCGGCCCCGAGGCCGCCGACTACGTCGACATCAACGCGCCCGTGTCGGTGAACATCCGCCGGGTCGCCAAGGCCAAGAACTCCTCCCCCGAGGACATCACGGTCGTCATCCTGGACCGGCCGCGCCACGAGGGCATCGTCCGGGAGATCCGCGAGACCGGTGCCCGGATCAAGTTCATCTCGGACGGCGACGTCGCCGGTTCGATCATGGCCGTCCGCGAGGGCACCGGCGTCGACATGCTCATGGGCATCGGCGGCACGCCCGAGGGCATCATCTCCGCCTGCGCCATCAAGTGCCTCGGCGGCGTGATCCAGGGCAAGCTCTGGCCGAAGGACGACGCCGAGCGGCAGAAGGCCCTCGACGCGGGCCACGACCTGGACCGGGTGCTCTCCACCAACGACCTGGTCAGCGGCGAGAACGTCTTCTTCGTGGCGACCGGCATCACCGACGGCGAGCTGCTGCGCGGCGTGCGCTACCGCGCCGAGACGGCGACCACGCAGTCGCTCGTCATGCGCTCGAAGTCGGGCACGATCCGGCAGATCGACTCGACGCACCGGCTGTCGAAGCTCCGCGCCTACAGCAAGATCGACTTCGACCGCGCGAACTAGGTCGCAGCGGTACGAAAAGGGGCGCCCCCATGTGCGGTGGGGGCGCCCCTTCCCGTACGGGCGCCGGGTGCGGCGGCCGCGTCAGCCGGCCTGGGCGATCCTGCCGTCGGTGGCCGCCGCCTTGCGCAGCTCCACCTCGCGCCGCCGGCGGCGGGCGAGCACGACGCGGCGCTCGGCCGCGGTGAGGCCGCCCCACACCCCGTACGGCTCGGGCTGCAGCAGGGCGTGCTCCCGGCACTCGACCATCACGGGACAGCGTGCGCAGACCTGCTTGGCGGCTTCCTCGCGGGCGAGTCGGGCGGCCGTCGGCTCCTTGGAGGGAGCGAAGAACAGCCCGGCCTCGTCCCGGCGGCACACCGCCTCCGTGTGCCAGGGACCGCCCTCGTCCTCGCGGGCGGGAGCGCGCTGAGGGGGTACGGCGGCGACCTGGAGGGGCTGATGCGGCAGTTGCAGCACGGTCTACTCCTGACGACGGCTTCGCGAGCGAGCGGCGATGGAGCAGCCTTACCCGCTGTGCGTGCACCTATGCACTGCGTACGGCTCCGTTCCGCACTGCGGATGGCCGACGGTGAATTCCGGTCACTTCAGGGCCGGCCGCCCCGGGGAGCGGCCGGGCGGGCGGCACGCCCCCCTTCAGTGGCCGAGGTGCTTGCGCAGCTTGCCCTGGAGGTCGGTGATCCACTTGCCGCGCCTGGGGCGGGCCTCCACGTTGCCGAAGACCGAGTAGCCGTTGACGACGACCATCGGGGCCTGCGGGTCGACGCCCTCCAGCGTGACGACCTCGAAGTTGCCGAAGACCCCGCTGCCGTTGCCGCGCAGGCTGATGTTCTCCGGGACCCGGATCTCCACGTTCCCGAAGATCGAGGTGGCGTTGATGGTGGTGAGCCGCTGGGCGAAGATCGCCTCGGTGAGGTCGATCTCGATGTTGCCGAAGAGGGCGAAGGCGTTGGTCCTGCGGCTCACCCGCCAGCGGCCCTTGCGGGTGGTGCTGGAGAAGACCGCGACGAGACTGTCCGAGGCGCCGTCGGCGTCGTCCGGCGCGGCGTAGGTGTAGCCCGGGTCGGGCGCGCGGCGGGCGCGGCCGTCGGCCGGCAGGTCGCGCACGATCGGCTCCAGCTCGCCGACGGTCTTGGCGCGGTAGACCGCGTCGATCCGTTCCGCGTGCTCCTCCGGGTCGAGCCGCCCCTCCGCCAGGGCCTCCCGGAGGATGTCCGCGATCCGGTCCCGGTCGGCGTCCGAGGCGCGCATGGCGCCGCGCGGGTCCGCGACGGCGGGCTCGGCGGGGGCCGCCGCCGGGGGCCGCGGCTGCTTCTCGGGGTCGGGCTGCTTTTCGAGGTCCACGGAGTCAGCCTAGCGAAACGCGATAGATCGCGACCAGGGGGCGGGGCCGGAGATCCCGGCGCGTCGCCCGGAACCGGCCACCCGCAAGGGCGCGTTGGGGCACGCCGGCGCGGACCCGCCAGCGCGCGCCCCGCCCCGTCGGCACCCGACGCCCCTCCCGCGCGCCCCGCCTCGCCCGCCACCGACGCCCCTCCCCGCCCGCCACCGACACCCCCCGCGCGCCCCACCCCGCCGGCCACCCGACGGCCTCGGCCACCCCGGCCGTCCACCGGTCGCCCGGCCTCGCTCCCCGGCCGTCCGGCCGCCCGAACACTCCGTTCCGGCACGGTCCCGCCGCCTAGTGAGCCTTACCTCACAGGATCGGCGTCCCGCCCGCGTTCTACGCTGGAGGGCGCGCCGCCACCGGAGACGGCGCGCTGTCTGCCGAGTGAGGAATGGCCGCCGTCATGTCC
>NZ_JAPSIW010000191.1 GCF_031178505.1 Streptomyces sp.
TCGGTGCGGAGCCGCTCGGCGTCCCGCTCGGTCGTCTCGCGCAGCTCGGCGGCCTCCGCCGCGATGCGCTCCGCCTCGGCCGTGGCCTCGCCGATGAGGGCGTCGGCCTGTTCGGCGGCGTCGGCACGCCGCTTGTCGGCGGCCTTGCGGGCCTCGTCGAGGACCTGCTCGCCGTCCGCGCGGGCAGCGGCGCGCAGCGCCTCCGCCTGCGCCTCGCCCTCCGCCTTGATCCGCTCCGCCTCGGCCCGCAGCCCGGCCGCCTCGGCGCCGATCCGCTCGGCCTCCGCCCGCGCCTCGCCGACCACCGACTCGGCGCGCTCGGCCGCCTCGGAACGGATCCGGTTGGCGTCCTCCCGGGCGTCCGCCCGGGTGCGGGCCGCGTCCTGCTCGGCCGCGGCGAGCGAGTCCGTGACCTCGGTCCGTACCCGCTGCGCGTACTCGGCGGTGTCCGCGCGCAGCTTCTCCGACTCGGTGATCGCGTCCGTGACCGTCCGCTCGGCCAGCGCCTTCGCGGCCTCCGACTCCTCCTGGGCGCGCGCCCGGACCCGGGCCGCGTCCTCGGTCGCGCGCTCCCGCTCCTCGTGGGCGTCGGCGCGGACCCGGTCCGCCTCCTCCTGCGCCTCGGTACGGGTCCGCTCCGCCGCGTGCTCGGCGGCGGACCGCAGCCCGGCGATCTCCTCCTCGGCCTGCTCGCGCAGCCCGGCCACCGAGTCCCGCACCTCCTGGGCGGTGTGCTCGGCGGCGGTGACCATCTCGGTCGCCCGCGCGTCCGCCTCCTCGACCAGGCGCTGCGCCTCGGTCTGCGCCTCCTCCACCCGCTTGCGGGCGGCGGCGAGGAGTTCCTCCGACTGCTCGCGGGCCAGCTCGCGCTCCCGGCCCGCCTCGGAGCGCGCCGACTCCAGGGTCTCCTCGGCCTCCCGGCGGCGCCGGTTGGCCTCCTCCTGCGCGGCGGCCAGCGCCTCCGCGGCCTCCGCGGCGACCCGCTCGGCCGCCGCGGCGGCCTCGGCCCGCACCCGGTCGGCGGTCTCCTGGGCCTCCGACTTCAGGCGCTCGGCCTCGGCGGCGGCCTCCGTGCGGAGCCGTACCGCCGTCGCCTCGGCCTCGGCGCGCGCCGTGGACGCGTCGGCCGCGGCCTCGGTGCGCAGCCGCTCGGCCTCCTGCTCGGCCTGCTCCCGGAGGGTACGGATGCGCTCGGCGGCCTCGGTGCGCAGCCGCTCGGTCTCCTCGGCGGTCTCACGGCGGATCCGCTCGCTCTCGGCCCGGGCGTCGGTGAGCTCCTGCCCGGCGGCGGCGACCTTCGCCTCGGCGTCGGCGTGCAGCCGGGCCAGCTCCTCGGCGGCCTGGGCGCGCCGGGCCTCGGCGGCCCGCTCGGCGTCCGCGCGCAGCTCGGCGGCGGCCTTCTCGGCCGCCTCCCGTACGGACTCCGCCTGCTCCTCGGCCTCGGCACGCAGCCGCTCGGCCTCGGCGCGGGTCCGCTCCAGGGTCTCCTCGGCCTGGGCGCGGAGCGTCTGGGCCCGCTCCATCGCCTCGGTCCTGACCCGCTCGCTCTCCGTGCCGGCCTTGGCGCGCAGCTCGTCGGCGTCGGTACGGGCCTTGGCGAGGAGCTCCTCGGCGGTCCTGGCCGCCTCCTCGATCTGCTGGACGGCCTCGCGGCGGGCCTCGCCGCGGATCCGCTCGCCCTCGGCGATCGCCTCGGCGCGCAGCTGCTCGGCCTCGCCGCGCAGCCGGCGGGCCTCCTCCTGGAGCTCGACCGTCTTGGCCCGGTACTCCTTGGTGTCGTCCTTCGCGGAACCGAGCAGCTCGTCGGCCTGCTCCTCGGCGCGCGACCGCAGCCGGTCGGCCTCGGTCTCGGCCTCACGGCGGATCCGCTCCGCCTCCTCGGCGGCCTTGCGGGTGGTCTCCTGCGCGCTCTCGGAGGCCTTGCCGAGGATCTCCTCGGCGCTGCGGGCGGCCTTGGCGAGCGCCGCGGCGGAGTCCTCGGCCGCCGCCGTGCGGGCCTTCTCGGTGGCCTCGGCGACCAGCTTCTCGGCGCGCTCGGTGGCCTCGCGGAGCTTCTCCTCGGCCTCGGCCTTGAGGGCCTCCGCCTCCTTGGTGGCCTCGCCGACCAGCCGGGCGATCTCGGTCTTGGCGGTGCGGGTGCGCTGCTCGTTGACGGACTCGGCGGAGGCGAGCTGCCGGGCGGCCGCCTCCTTGGCCTCGTCGAGGGTCCGCTCGGCCTCGGCGCGGGCCAGGCGGAGCTTCTCCTCGGCCTCCTGCATCCGCTGTTCGGCGGCGCGGGAGAGCTCGGTGGCCTGGCGGCGGGCCTGGTCGGTCTCGGCGGTGGTGGTGGTACGGAGCTGCTCGGCGTGGCTGGTGGCCTCCTGCGCCTGGCTGGAGGCGGCGGCGAGGAGCCGCTCGGCGTCCTTGCGGGCGCGCAGCAGAATCGCTTCGGCCTCGGCACGGGCGGACTCCGCCTCGGCGCCGACGCGGCGGCCGGTCTCCTCGGTGAGCCGGGCGGCCTCGGCGCGGGCGGCGGCGAGCGCCTGCTCGGCCTCGGCGCGGGACTCCTCCATGAGCCGGCGGGCCTGCGCCTCGGTGCGGGCGCGCAGCTGCTCGGCCCAGGCGACGTTCTCGTTGACGTGCGCCTCGACGGTCCGGCGGCGCTCGTTCAGCTCCTGGTCGAGCTGCTGACGGCGCTGCACCGCCTCGTTGTGCAGCTCGGCCTGGAGCCGGGCCTGGTGCTCGGCGTGCTCCTGGAGGATGCGCTGCGTCTGGGCCCGGGCCTCGCGCAGTTCGCGCTCGGCGTCCTGGCGCAGCTGCTCGGCCTGCACCTGGGCGTTGCGCAGCAACTGCTCGGCCTGGTACCCGATGTCCGCGCTGTCGTAGGCGGGCCGGGACGCGATGGTGCGGCGCGCCTCGTGGAGCTTGGCACGCAAGACCTCGACCTGGTAGCCGAGGTCCTCGGCGTGCTGGACGGCCTTCTCCCGCTCGGTCTTCAGCCGGTCCATCTCGGCCTCGAACCGGGCGAGATGGTCGTCTTCAGCTCGGTGGCTCTCCTGGCGTTCGTAGCCCCGCACTGCGCGGTCCCATCCGTCCCCTGGTCGCAACACTCCAACGAGCACGCCCTCACGGCCGAGGACGGACCCCCGGGGAATCGTGGCAGATCGGACGACCCCGACATCCCGACTTCGGTGCCGCACGGAGCGGCCCCGACCGGCCCCGGCCCGGAGTCGCCCACTCTACCGGGCCGGGAATCCGGAGGTCAGTGCTCCGCTGAGGAGTGGTCAGCCGGCGGCTCCGCCGAGGTGACCAGTTCGGTGAGGACGCCGTGGCAGTCCTTGGGGTGCAGGAAGGTGATGCGGGAGCCCATCGAGCCGGTCCGCGGCTCGTCGTAGAGGACCCGGACGCCCTTCCCCCGGATGGCCTCGGCGTCCCCGTCGACGTCGGCGGTGCCGAAGGCGATGTGGTGCACGCCCTCGCCGTTCTTGGCCAGCCACTTGCCCACCGCGGAGTCCTCGCGGGTGGGCTCCAGGAGCTGGAGGTAGGAGGCCCCGCCGTCGGAGGTCCCGTTGATCTTGAGCATGGCCTCGCGGACGCCCTGCTCCTCGTTGACCTCGGTGTGGAAGACCTCGAAACCGTACGTGGCACGGTAGAACTCGACGGTCCTGTCCAGGTCGAAACAGGCGATCCCGATGTGGTCGATACGCGTCAGCATGTGTCCAGTGCAGCGCCGGAGCGGTGGTTACGCAACGTGCGCGCGATCACACCGACCGGCCGGTGACCCGGCACCGCACCGCTCAGTACATTGGCGGTAAACCCTCGTTCACTCCTCATCCCAAGGGGCTGTGCCTCATGTCTGGAACGACCGGTACCACCTCAGTGATCGTCGCGGGCGCCCGCACGCCCATGGGTCGTCTGCTCGGCTCGCTCAAGTCCTTCTCGGGCGCCGACCTCGGCGGCTTCGCCATCAAGGCCGCCCTCGACCGGGCCGGTATCGGCGGCGACCAGGTCCAGTACGTGATCATGGGGCAGGTGCTCCAGGCGGGTGCCGGGCAGATCCCCGCCCGTCAGGCCGCCGTCAAGGCCGGCATCCCGATGAACGTCCCGGCCCTCACCGTCAACAAGGTGTGTCTCTCCGGCCTCGACGCCATCGCCCTCGCCGACCAGCTCATCCGCGCGGGTGAGTTCGACGTGGTCGTCGCCGGCGGCCAGGAGTCGATGACCAACGCCCCGCACCTGCTGCCGAAGTCCCGTGAGGGCTACAAGTACGGCGCCATCGAGATGCTCGACGCGATGGCCTACGACGGCCTCACCGACGCCTTCGAGGGCATCGCCATGGGCGAGTCCACGGAGAAGCACAACACCCGCCTGGGCATCGCGCGCGAGGTGCAGGACGAGATCGCCGCCCTCTCGCACCAGCGGGCCGCCGCCGCCCAGAAGAACGGCATCTTCGAGGCCGAGATCACCCCGGTCGAGATCCCGCAGCGCAAGGGCGAGCCGGTCGTCTTCTCGCAGGACGAGGGCATCCGCGGCGAGACCACGGCCGAGTCCCTCGCCAGGCTCCGCCCGGCCTTCGCCAAGGACGGCACGATCACCGCCGGCACCTCCTCGCAGATCTCCGACGGCGCCGCCGCCGTGGTCGTGATGAGCAAGGCCAAGGCCCAGGAGCTGGGCCTGGAGTGGATCGCCGAGATCGGCGCCCACGGCAACGTGGCCGGCCCGGACAACTCGCTCCAGTCCCAGCCGTCCAACGCGATCCGCCACGCCCTGAAGAAGGAGGGCCTCCAGGTCGAGGACCTCGACCTGATCGAGATCAACGAGGCCTTCGCCGCGGTCGCCCACCAGTCCATGAAGGACCTCGGCGTCACCCCCGAAAAGGTGAACGTCAACGGTGGCGCCATCGCGCTCGGCCACCCCATCGGCATGTCCGGCGCCCGTGTGGTGCTGCACCTGGCCCTGGAGCTCAAGCGGCGCGGCGGCGGCGTCGGCGCGGCCGCGCTGTGCGGCGGCGGCGGTCAGGGCGACGCGCTGATCATCAAGGTCCCGGGCAAGTAAGTCACCCACGTAAAGCGCAAGGAGCTCGACTGATGGTGGACGTCCCCGCTCTGGTCGCCCAGGCACGGGAGGGCCGGCCGCGTGCCGTGGCCCGGTTGATCTCGCTCGTGGAGGGGGCGTCCCCGCAGCTGCGCGAGGTGATGGCGACGCTGGCGCCGCTGACGGGCGGCGCGTACGTGGTGGGCCTGACGGGCTCGCCGGGCGTGGGCAAGTCCACGTCCACCTCCGCGCTGGTCTCGGCGTACCGCAGGGCGGGCAAGCGGGTCGGCGTCCTGGCCGTCGACCCGTCCTCCCCGTTCAGCGGCGGAGCGCTGCTCGGTGACCGGGTGCGGATGTCGGAGCACGCCTCCGACCCGGGCGTCTACATCCGTTCCATGGCCACGCGCGGCCATCTGGGCGGTCTCGCCTGGGCGGCCCCGCAGGCCATCCGCGTGCTGGACGCGGCCGGCTGCGAGGTGATCCTGGTGGAGACGGTCGGCGTCGGACAGTCGGAGGTGGAGATCGCCTCCCAGGCCGACACCTCCGTCGTCCTCCTCGCGCCCGGCATGGGCGACGGCATCCAGGCCGCGAAGGCGGGCATCCTGGAGATCGGCGACGTGTACGTGGTGAACAAGGCGGACCGGGACGGGGCGGACGCCACGGCCCGGGAGCTCAACCACATGCTGGGCCTCGGTGAGGCGCGTGCGCCGGGCGACTGGCGGCCGCCGATCGTGAAGACGGTCGCGGCGCGCGGTGAGGGCGTCGACGAGGTCGTGGAGGCCCTGGAGAAGCACCGGGCGTGGATGGAGGAGCACGGGGTGCTCGCGGAGCGCCGGCGGTCCCGTGCGGCGCGCGAGGTGGAGACCATCACCATCACGGCGCTGCGGGAGCGGATCGGCGACCTGCGTGGCGACCGGCGTCTGGACGCGCTCGCGGAGCGGATCACCGCGGGCGAGCTGGATCCGTACGCGGCCTCCGACGAGCTCGTGGCGAGCCTGACGGGCACCGCCTGAGTCCCCGTACGGTCCCGGCCCGGGCGAGCGGCCCGAGGGGCGCCGCCCGAGCCGTACGGCCGGGCCACGGGGCCCGGGTGACGCGAAAGGGCCTTCCCGGCCGTCCGGGAAGGCCCTTTCGCGTCACCGGGGCGTCCCGGCGCGGATATGTCAGGTCGCGGCGCCGGGCGGCGCCGTCAGGGCTTGCCGCGCAGCCCGCGCAGCTCCTCCGCGACCGGCTTCAGCGAGTCGTGGAGGTCGGCGAGGGCTTCGGGGCTCAGCCGGTCGATGAAGTGCCGGCGAACCGATTCGACGTGGTGCGGGGCGACCTTGCGCATGGTCTCCATGCCGTGGTCGGTGAGGACGGCGTAGAGGCCGCGCCGGTCGGACTCGCAGTGGGCGCGCTCGACGAGCCCCGCGTTCTCCATGCGGGTGATCTGGTGGGAGAGGCGGCTCTTGGACTGGAGGGTGGACGCGGCCAGGTCGCTCATGCGCAGCCGCCGCTCGGGCGACTCCGAGAGGTTCACGAGGATCTCGTAGTCGTTCATCGTCAGACCGAAGGGCTGGAGGTCCCTCTCCAACTGGTGCGTCAGCATTCTGTTGACGTCCAGGTACGTGCGCCAGGCGCACTGCTCGGCGTCGGTGAGCCAGGGGGTGGCTGTCTCGGTCTCCATGTATGGATTCTACCTAAGAAGTTGAATACTTGACGAAATCGGGGAGTGTGACGCGACGCACCCGCTGCCCCTGCACGGACACGCCTTCGAGGGGCGTCACACTCCGCAGACTACCGCTCACAGCCCGAAGCGACGCTGGAGGTCCCCGAGCTGTCCGGGAAGGCGCGGCACAGAACCGTGCTGACCCTGGCCGGAACCGTGCCCTCCCGCGCCGCCCGGAACCCCGGGCCGCGCCGGCGTCACGCCCGCGTCCCGCTCCGGCATCAGCAGCTCCGTCGACTGCAGCAGCACCGTGCCCGCGCCCACGAACTCGAACTGGTGCTCCTCGCCCGAGGCGCCCCCGATCCCGGTCAGGGCGCGCAGCCCGCCCATGACACCCGTCATGTACCCGTGGTCGTAGTGGTGGCACGGGGACGGGCAGTCCGCCCAGCCCACCAGCGCCTGCGGGTCCACCCGCAGCGGCGGCTCCATGAAGACCACCGGACCGTTCGACGCGGCCACGAACTTGCCCGTACCGATCAGCGTCACGAAGCCCGGCACGATCGACTGCTTCAGCGCCAGCGACGGCTGGTACGCGAGCAGGTTCCCGGAGCGGATCGTCAGGTTGCCCTCGTCCAGGTCGTAGGAGTTCACGTCGAACGCCCGGTCCGCGAGCAGCATCTTCCCGCTGCCCTCCGCCACCACCCAGTCGCTCGCGTGCAGCGGCGAGTGGAAGGAGGTGCGGACCAGCCGGTCCAGCCGGCCGTGCCCGATGCCGTTGAACTCGATCCGCCCGTAGTAGGCGATCATCTTCCCCTTCTGCAGGAACCACTGGGAGCCCTTGAGCTCCACGCAGAAGGTGTACGGATCGACGTTGTCGTCCGACGGCAGGGTGTGCGGGTCGTGGATGACGGGGGTGCTCACAGCTTCTCCTCCGAGGCCTGGACGTAGACCACGCCGCTGCCGCTCAGCTCCAGCTGGAACGCCTCGCCCGAGCCGCGGCCCACCATGTCGCGCCAGCCCAGCGCGGTGGACAGCTTGTTCCGTACGTCGCCGCGGTGCGCCACGTACGCCTGCGGATCCACGTGGACCGGGCGTCCCTGCGTGATCGGCAGCTCGATCACCCCGCCGTGCGCCATGACGGCCACCGAGCCGTGCCCCTTCAGGGTCGTGGTGAACAGGCCCTGCCCCGTCACCTGGCCGCGCACCATGCCCATGACCCCGCCCTGCGAGCCCATGAACATCGTGCCCTGCTCCAGGGTGCCGTCGAAGGCGAGCAGCCGGTCCGCCTCCACGTACAGGGTGTCGCCCGCCAGCGTGATCACCTGCACATGGTGGCCGCCGTGCCCGAACAGCACCGTGCCGCTGCCCTCCACGGTCATCAGCGGGGTCGCCTCGCCCGCCACCCGGCGGCCGATCATCGACATCAGCCCGCCCTGGCCGCCGCTCAGGTTCGGCGTGAAAGAGACCTCGCCGCGGTAGGCCAGCATCGCGCCGCGCTGGCTGAAGAGTCGCTGCCCGGGGACGACCTGGGCCTCGACCATCTTGGAGTTGATCTCGCGGAACGGCATCAGGCCGCACCTCCTTCGTGAGCTTCTCCGCCCGCGCGGCGCGGAGGCGCGGCCGTGATCGCCGTCTGCGGGCCGGTGGCCGCGCGCGCGTCGCTCACAGGTCGCCTCCGATCGTGTTCCGCTCGCTCGGCTGGACGTACACGAGCCCGTCGCCCTCGAAGCGGATCTGGAACGCCTCGCCGCCGCCCTCGCCCATGAAGGTGCGGAAGGTCACACCCGACTGGAAGTGCTGCTGGAGGTTGCCCTGATGGGCGATGTACGCGCCCGGGTCCACCTGGAGCGGGTACTGCGGGGTCACCCGCAGCACCACCGCCGGACCGTCGGACAGGAGCGCGGCCTGGCCCGTGCCCTCCACCGTCGTGGTGAAGAGGCCGTTGCCCGTGGCGCCGCCGCGCAGACCCGTGAAGGTGGTGCCGGTGCGCAGTCCCTCGTCCGCGCAGAGGAGGTTGCTCGCCTCCACCCACAGCTTCTCGCCGTGCAGCGAGACGAGGTTGATCTCGGAGGCCCGGTCGGCGAACCAGCAGGTCCCCTCGCCGCGTACCTCCATCACCTCCATCTGCTCGCCGGTGAGCCGGCGGGTCACCATGCCGCGCAGGCCCTCACCGCCGCCGCTCATCTTCTTGAACGCCATCCGGCCGTCGTAGGCGACCATCGAGCCGTTCTTCGCCTTCACGGCGTCACCGGCCAGGGAGACGGCGAGCACCTTGCTGCCTTGGAGTCGGAACGTTGCCACGGCCTCGACGGTACTGGGGACCCGGTTAAAGGGACTGCAAAGTCGGAGTGCACAATGGGACGGCCCTTGTGCATCCGTTCACAAGATCGAACGAAGGTGACCCCGTCGTGGACATCAAGACCGCCTCCTCCCTGCACCGGCTCCGCCTGGTCTCCGGACCCGAAGCCGTGTCGTTCCTGCTCCTGCTCGTCTGCTCGGTCCTCAAGCGGACCACGGACTTCAACGCGGTGCCGGTCATGGGCGCGATCCACGGCATCCTCTTCGTCCTCTACGTCCTGTTCTGGCTCGACGCCTGGAACCGCACCAAGTGGTCCTTCACGACCGCGGCCCTCTACTTCGTCCTCTCGGTCCTGCCCTTCGGCGGCTTCTACGCCGACCGCAAGCTGAAGCGCGAGGCCGAGGCCGCCGTCATCGCCTCCCGCGCCCGCCGCGAAGGCACGGTGAACGCGTGATCGTCGCCTTCTCCGTCACTCCCCTCGGCGTGGGCGAGGAGGTCGGCGAGTACGTCGCCGACGCCGTCCGGGTCGTCCGCGAGTCCGGACTGCCGAACCGCACCGACGCCATGTTCACCTCCGTCGAGGGGGAGTGGGACGAGGTGATGGACGTCGTGAAGCGGGCCGTCGCCGCCGTCGAGGCGCGCGCCCCGCGCGTCTCCCTCGTCCTCAAGGCCGACATCCGGCCCGGCGTCACCGACGGGCTCACCGCCAAAGTGGCCACCGTGGAGCGCCATTTGGCGCAGTGACCCCGCCCCTCCATCGAGCCCCCGAACCTCCTGGTCCGGGGGCTCACCCGTACGGCGCCGAGAACAACTCACTCGGACGACTCCGGTCGACACACCGAACGCTGTCCCCTTTTGTGGGGGTATCGACCCGTTCGACGACAGCTGGAGGCACCGTGCGGCCGGGAGGCTACGACTACGACACCTACAGCCGACTCGCCGGCCCCCTCACGGAGCCGGACACGGCGGCCTACACGGTGCAGTACCGGAGTCTGCTCGCGAAGGAGCCGCACCGAATACGCGCCGTCCTCCTCATGGGTCTCGCGCCGGTCCTCTCGGCGCTGCTCCTGGCCTACCTCGTCTGGCCCACCCACTGGACCGTCCGCGAGGGCGGCGACCGCTGGCTGGTCCGCTTCGACACCGTGATGCTCGTGTCGATCGGGCTCATCTGCTTCTTCATGCTGGTGAACGTCGCCTCCATCGCCCACGCCACCATGGTCGCCCGCGACCCCGTCCCCGTGCGCCCC
>NZ_JAPSIW010000891.1 GCF_031178505.1 Streptomyces sp.
GGAGACCCGGGCGCCGCGAAGCGCGGCTTCGGACACGGTCATCGACCTCACCTCCCTGTCATCCCGATGCGGACTCGTCGAACGCGAACGGCCGCCAGTCTACCCGTGCGGCACCGGCGTCATCACCCGCCGGGGGTGGGACCGGTGTCGTACACGGGGACCTGGGACTGGCTCTCCCACGCATGAGCACCATGGCACCTCCGGTGCGGCGGTCGGCATCCGCGCCCGGGTTGCCCACGGGCCGGAGTGCGAACGGCCGGTGACGCGGCAGGCAGGAGGCCTCGTGCACCGTGGGATCGTGGGCGCCGGACGCGCCGTGCGGGACCGCCCGTGCGGCTTCGCGGCGTGGAGGGCCGCTCCGTCCGCCCGGCTCGCGACCAATCCGTGGGCCGTGCGGCCTCGGATCACCCGGGGACATGCCCACCCGTCGCAATTCTTTTGGAGACCCGCTCGTGAAGGAAGCCGTGCACATCGGCAGAAATCCATCGGCCCGACCTGATCTGCAACAGCTCATCCATGAGGTGGCCCTGGGAGATCAGGACTCCTTCGCCGCGGTCTACGACGCGGTGGCGGGGTCGGTGCTCGGCGTCGTCCGGACGGTGCTGCGCGACCGGGCCCAGTCGGAGGAGGTCGCGCAGGAGGTTCTGGTGGAGGTGTGGCGCACGGCGCCCCGGTACCGGCCCGAGCGCGGCACGGTGATCAACTGGATCCTGACCCTGGCCCACCGGCGGGCCGTGGACCGGGTGCGGTCGGTGGAGGCCGCCGCCGCCCGCGACCACAAGGCCGCCCTGCTCGACCGTACGCCCGAGTACGACGAGGTGACCGAGCAGGTGGAGACGAGGCTGGAGCGGGAGCAGGTGCGGCGCTGCCTGCGTACCCTCACCGAGATCCAGCGCCAGTCCGTCACCCTCGCCTACTACCGCGGCCTGACCTACCGGCAGGTCGCCGAGTCGCTCGCGCTGCCGCTCGGCACGGTGAAGACGCGGCTGCGCGACGGTCTCATCCGGCTCCGTGACTGCCTGGGGGTGAGCGCGTGACGCGCACCGAGGACCTGCACAGCCTGACGGGCGCCTACGCCCTGCACGCGCTGCCCGACGACGAACGGACCGCTTTCGAACGGCATCTGACGCACTGCGGCACCTGCGAGCAGGAGACCCTGGAACTGGCCGCGGCGGCGGCCCGGCTGGGTCTGGCCACCACCGTCACGCCCGGCCCCGAGCTCAAAACCCGGGTCCTGCGGCGCATCACCACCGTGCGCCAGGTCCCGCCCGGCGGCGGGAGGGTGGAGCGGGCGCGGCGCGTCGTCCCCCGGGGGCGGGGTCCGGTCCGGTGGGCGCTGGCCGCGTGTGTGGCGGCCGCGGTCGGGCTCGGCGGCACGACCGTCTGGCAGTACCAGCGGGCCCAGGACGCCGGGGAACGTGCGGCGCGGGCGGAACAGCGGGCCGGAACCCTGGCGGGCGTGCTGGCCGCGCCCGACGCCGCGTCCCGCACCGCGCGCATGGCCGGCGGGGCGACCGGGACGCTGATCGTGTCCGAGCGCGAGGACCGGGCCGTGTTCCTGGCCTCGGGCCTGGCCGAGCCGCCGCAGGACAAGGTGTACCAGCTCTGGTTCGACGACCACGGCACGATGCGGCCCGCGGGCCTGATGGAGCGCGACCGCACCAGTCAGGCGGTGCTGCTGGAGGGCGCCGTGGACGGTGCGGCGGGGGTCGGGATCACCGTGGAGCCGGCCGGCGGGTCGGAACAGCCGACCTCCACACCGATCGCACTGATGAACCTGCCTGCCTGAGGCCGCGGGGCTCCCCGCGCCCGTTCCCCTCCGCTCGCCGAGGGCCGGGACGGGGAGCCCCGCGGGCTCGGTCGCCACCCGCCACCGCCGATCCTCGGCTGGTAGGCTGGTCAAGACGTTGATCGTGGATCGAGGAGTCCCAGACATGGTGGGTGACGACGACATCTCCGGGTGATCCCCGGATCTGACCGGCCGCCGGTGCGCGCGCGAGAGCGCCGCCGCAGTGGCCTTCTCGTCGTTCCCTTTTCCCCTTCTGTCTGCCGGGCAGAGGCCTCTCCCTGCCCGCCCTCTCCTTCACGAGGTCGTGTCATGTCCGACGCCGCAATCCGCTGTTCGCGCCTCTCCTTCTCCTGGACCGACGGCACCCCCGTCTTCGAAGACCTGTCGTTCACCGTGGGCACCGGCCGTACGGGACTGGTCGCGCCGAACGGTGCCGGCAAGTCCACCCTGCTGAAACTGATCGCCGGGGAACTGCGGCCCGGCGCCGGGACCGTGTCCGTGACCGGCGATCTCGGCTACCTGCCGCAGAGCCTCCCCCTGACCGGCGACCTCACCGTGGCCGAGGTGCTGGGGGTCGCCGCCGTGATCCGGGCCATCGACGCGGTCGAGGGCGGGGATGTCGCAGAGGAGCACTTCACCGTCATCGGCGACGACTGGGACATCGAGGAACGCACCCGCGCCCAGCTCGACCGCCTGGGCCTGGCCGGCCTCGCCCTGGACCGGCGGCTGGGCACGCTCAGCGGCGGTCAGGTCGTCTCCCT
>NZ_JAPSIW010000892.1 GCF_031178505.1 Streptomyces sp.
ACACGCTCCAGTCGCGCGGCCAGGCCGCGTCCCGGCACTGCACGCTCGTGTAGACGGAGTAGCCGTTGTCGGCGGCGGCGTCGGACCGTCCGTACCGTTCGTACGCCGCCACGAGCGCCGCCGTGTCGCCGTCGTTGACGTACGCGGAGAAGGCGCTCGCCAGCCGGGGCCAGTAGCCGTCGTAGTACCCGCCCGGCAGGAAGGTGTCCTCCAGCTCGCCGGTGCCCACCGTGCCGCCGGCCGGGCGCGCGGCCAGGTCCTCCCGCATCCGGTACCAGGCCGCCTCGACCGCGTCCGGGTCGGTGCCCAGCCGGTACACCGCGTCGTGCCGGGCCACCCAGGCCATGAAGGCCTTGTGGCGGGAGTCGAAGGCGAGGTCCTGCGCGAGGTTGTCCTCGTACCAGACGCCCCGCGGGTCGACCACGGAGTCGAGGGCCATCCGCCGCACCCGGTCCGGGTACAGCCGCGCGTAGACCGCGCCCAGGTAGCTGCCGTACGAGTAGCCGAGGTAGTTCAGGGCCGGGGCGCCCAGCGCGTGCCGGATGCGGTCCAGGTCACGTGCGGTGCTGACCGTGTCGATGTACGGCAGGACATCGGCGTGCTTCTTCCCGCAGGCCGCGGCGAACTCCTGGGCCCGTTCCACCGAGGCCCGCTCGGCCGCCGCCCCGCGCGGCACCGAGTCGGGCCGTACGGGCGCGAAGTGGCCGGGCCGGCAGTCGAGCGCCGGCTCGCTCCGGCCGACCCCGCGCGGATCGAAACCGATCACGTCGTACTGGGCGGCGACGTCCGGCGGCAGCGAGGACGCCACGTAGCCGGCCATCCCGAGTCCGCTGCCGCCGGGCCCGCCCGGGTTCACCAGGAGCGGCCCCTGAAAGGTCTTCGCCGTGTGCGGGACGCGGGTCAGGGCGAGGGTGACGGTCCGCCCCGCCGGGTCGTCGTGGTTCAGCGGCACCTTCAGGGAGGCGCACTGGAGCTTCGGAGAGGCCTTGGTGCCGCAGTCGGTCCAGACGAGCGGCGGCACGGGCCGGGGGGCGGGCCCGGCGGTGCCGGCGGCGGAGGCGGGCAGGACGGTGACCGTCCCGGCGACCATCGCTCCAGCGGCGATCAGCATTCCTGCGCGTGAGGTCATAGGGCGTGCGTGCCCCGCCGGGGCCGCGACAGGACCTGCCCGGCCGAGAGTTGACCCGAAAGGAGGGCGACAGGCGGGGGTTCAGAGCAGTGTCAGCTGCTCGGGCGCCCGCGCCGGCGGCGTCCCCGGGGCGTTCTCCGGCCCGGAGATCCGCCGGGACGCGCCCCGGCCCGCCGGCCCGATGCCGAACTCGGCGGCGAACTCGTGCACCTGACGGGTGATCCGGCGCTGGTACCAGGTCGGCGCGTAGGCCCCCTCCCCGTACATCCGCTCGTAGCGCCGCACGAGGCCGGGGTGGTGCCGGCCGAGCCACTCCATGAACCACTCGCGCGCGCCGGGGCGCAGATGGAGCACGAGGGGCGTGACGGAGGTGGCGCCGGACGCGGCGATGGCGCGGACGGTCTCCCGCAGCTGCTCGGGCCCGTCACCGAGGAAGGGCACCACGGGGGCCATGAGCACCCCGCAGCCGATGCCGTGCTCGCCGAGGGCGCGCACCACGTCGAGCCGGCGCTGCGGCGACGGGGTGCCCGGCTCGATCGTCCGCCACAGCTCCTGGTCGGTGAAGCCGACCGAGACCGAGACGCCGACCTCGGTGACCTGGGCCGCCTCGACCAGCAGGTCCAGGTCCCGCAGGATCAGGGTGCCCTTGGTGAGGATCGAGAAGGGGTTGGCCCGGTCGCGCAGGGCGGTGAGGATGCCGGGCATCAGGCGGTACCGGCCTTCCGCCCGCTGGTAGCAGTCGACGTTGGTGCCCATCGCGATGTGCGCCCCCTGCCAGCGCGGCGAGGCGAGCTGCCGGACGAGGAGCTCGGGGGCGTTCACCTTCACCACGATCTGCGAGTCGAAGCCGAGACCGGTGTCGAGGTCGAGATAGCTGTGCGTCCTGCGGGCGAAACAGTAGACGCAGGCGTGACTGCAACCGCGGTACGGGTTGACCGTCCATTCGAACGGCATGCGGGAGGCCCCGGGCACCCGGTTGAGGATCGAGCGGGCCCGCACCTCGTGGAAGGTGATGCCGCGGAACTCGGGCGTGTCGAACGTACGGGTGGTGACCGCGTCCGTACCGAACAGGGCGGTGTCGGCGGGAGCGGCGGGGGTGTCGCCCAGGTGGTCCCAGCGCATGGACGCCTCCTCGGGGGTGCGGGCCGGTCGTGGGGTCAGAATAGAACACATGTTCCCTTGATCGCCGCAACCCGGATTTCGCACCCCGGAGGCCGCGTGGTTCCCTAGGGGGTGTCTTGTCGATCAGGCCGGATCAGGGAGTGGCGTCTTGGTGCGTGCGATCGCAAGGCGGAGGAGGGAGTCCATGCGGTGGGGGCACCTCCCGGGCGAAGCCCGGGGGACATCGGCGACCGACGACAACGCGGCGAGCGTGCCAGGCGTCGCGAGCCCGGCAAGATCGGTGAGACACCCCCTAGGCG
>NZ_JAPSIW010000893.1 GCF_031178505.1 Streptomyces sp.
CAGGCCGACCACTCGACCCGCCCCGGCCCCGGGCCACCGCGCCTGGCACCGACCACTCCGACCGACCGCCGGGCCCTCCCCGCCGGCCCCGCCCGCCGGGGCTTTGCGCCCGGCCCGGACGCCCCGGTCCACCGGATCCTCGCGCCCGAGCCGGCCCGCCGGATCTTCGCGCCCGGCCCGGACGCGACGGCCCGCCGGATCTTGGTGCCCGGGCCGACCCGCCGGGGTCCGGCCGGAGCGTCACGTCCCGAAGGCCCGCCGGCTGCGCGCGTTGATCTCGGCGGCGCGGGCGCGGAGCTCCCGCAGGGGCGTGGCGAGCTGCACGTCGGCGGGTTCGGCCTCCCACTCGGCGCCGCCGTGGACGGCGCGGATCAGGCAGCGACCGGAGACGCTCCGCACATAGAAGCCGACCCGCCCGGTGGCGGTGTCACGGACGAGCTCACCGACCTCGGGCAGTGGCTGCACGCGTCCCCTCCGTCCCGTTCCTGATCCTTGGGGACCCCTAGGGAAACCCGGAGCTCGCGCCCTGTCAACGTATCCCCGGAGATGCCCCTCCGATGGACGGCCCGGGGTGTCGGGGCAGCGCACACCTGTGCGCGCGAGCCGCCGTACCACCCGGTCCACAGCCCGTGACGGCAGGTGACCGGTCCGACACCCGGAGCAGCGCGTCACCGCCGTGCGGCAGGGGCACGCCGCCCCCGGCGCCACCCCCTCCCCCGGTCACGGCCGATCGCGAAACGGGGCTCCGAAGGAACGGACGCCCACTCTCCGGAAGTCATGCGGAAAGCGTGAAGAACGTGCGTATCCTGTGGGCGCGCCGGGCCCCATCGGCGGGAGCCCGGGCGGAAACTGAGGGACATTCATGCTTCGCGCACGCACGCTCGCGGCTGTGACCGCGGCCGCCGCCTCCGGTGTTCTGCTCCTGCCCTCGCAGGCACAGGCCGCCGGTTCGGTCCACCTCTACAAGATCTACTACGACAGCCCGGGCACCGACCGGGGCGGCAACACCAGCATCAACGCCGAGTACGTCCAGATACGCAACACGACCGGCGCGGCGGTCAACCTGCGCGGCTGGACGGTCACGGACGCCGCCAACCACAAGTACACCTTCGGCAACTTCGTCCTGGGCAAGGGCAAGATCGTGACCCTGCGCACGGGCCGCGGCACCAACACCTCCGCGAACGTCTACCAGAACCGCGGCTGGTACGTCTGGAACAACGACAAGGACACGGCGACCCTCCGCAAGGCGAACGGCACCCGCGCGGACGTCTGCTCGTACAACTCGACGCGCTACGACTACGTGTGGTGCTGACGCCTCGTCATATCTAAGTTTCCACAGGGGCCTTCGCGTGCGCGGAGGCCCCTGTCCCTGGACTCGCTCGGGCCGGTCCCCGCGACCGGGCACCGCCCTCACTGCCCCTTCCTTCAGGCCCTTCCCTCAGGCCACCGCCTCGGGCGACCGCCGGGGCGAGGGGACGACGCCGTGCTGCTGCACGTCGGCGGAGACCTGTCCGCCCAGGGTCATCACGTTCAGCGTGGCGGAGTTCTCCCCCGCGATGGCCTTCTCCACACGGGCGACGAGCAGGGAGAACGCCTCTCGCTTGGTCAGCCCGTGGTACGGCCCGACCCGGGTCTCGAAGTAGATCCGCTCGTGCCCGAGGAGCTGCTCGGTGGACCGGTAGTTCTTCCACTGCTCCCGATAGCGGTACACGCTCTCCAGGGACACCGCCGCGACGACCACCACACTGAGCACGGTCGCCGTGACCCGCGCGAACCACAGGTCGAGGTTGACGAAGACGGGGACCAGCGCGCCGCCGACGACGGACACGGTCCGCATCCGCAGGTGCATGGCCTTCATCCGGGCGGCTTTGGTGTCGTACCACTCCTGGTACTGCCCGAGTCTGCTCTCGATGTACTTCTGCGGCGTCATCTCACCGCTCTGCACGTCCGTGTCGGGCGCGTCCCCCAGCTCAGCCATGCCGGGAGTACACCCTGCCCCCGTGTTCACGTCAAACCGGCTCGCACCGCATGCCGTGCGCGGGCACCACCCACTCGCCCAGCCACGGATCGACGGCCCGCACGCGTACGGCCACGGTCTCGACGACCATCTCCGTATGCCGGGCGTACCGCCGCTTCAGCCGCCACCGGAACCTCGCCGGCACCTCCCCCGCGGGCCGCTCCTCGTCGTCCAGGTGCACCCACCGGTCGTAGTTGGTCCGGTACGCCCGCACCTCCCGCCCGCACCGGGGACAGACGGCCGCCTCGATCCAGCCAAGGTCGTCCGGCCCCGGCTCCCCGGGCGGCGCGGCCGTCGCCCCCTCGTCCAGCGCGAAGTCGTTGGCGGCCCTGTTCCAGCACTCCTCGCACAGCACGGCCACCACCCGGACCCGCCCCCGCGCCCGCACGCAGGGACGCCCCTCCCCGCACCCCTCGCACCGCTCCGGGCGGTCCGCCCCTGTCGCCCCCATGTGTCCGAGTGTGACCGCACCTTCAGACACTCCGACAGGTCGCCTTTCGGCCGTCGTCCCCGAACGTGACCTGCCACCGG
>NZ_JAPSIW010000192.1 GCF_031178505.1 Streptomyces sp.
CACGCCTGGACGGCCACGAGGAGCGGGGTCACGACCAGCAGGGCGGGCACGAGCAGGGCGAGCGTCGCCGGGGAGGCGGCCTGCCCGGCCAGCGGCAGGGCGGTTCCCGCCACGAGCGGCAGCCCGGCCATCAGGACGGCGGTCAGGGCGAAGGACTGCCACGGGCGCCCCGCCCGTCCGACGAGCCCGCGGGCCCGCTCGTACGGCGGCCCGGTCAGCCGGAGCGCGGCGAACCCCAGCCCGTGGGCGGCGAACAGGGCGGCGACGGCGAGAGCGGTCAGGGCGGCCGTGGGGCCCGTGGCGGGGGCGTACGGCCTGCCGGTCAGCAGGGCCGCGAGCAGCCAGCCCCAGGACAGGGCGACGGTCCAGCTGCCGCAGGTCACCGCGGTGTCGCAGCCCGCGCGCCAGCGCGGCCCCGGGCCCCGGCCGCGTGACCAGAGCCCCGCGTCCCGGACCACCCAGCCGGTGAGGAGCGCGACGAACACGGGGAACTGAGCGCTCATCAGCTCCCCTTCGAGCGCGGGGAAGCAACCCACGAGGACCCCGGCGGTGGCCACCAGCCAGACCTCGTTGCCGAGGAAGAAGGGGGCGAAGGAGGCGAGGACGAGGCGCCGTTCGCCGTCGTCCCGGCCGAGCCAGGGGGTGAGCATGCCGGTGCCGAGGTCCGCGCCCGCGAGCACGAACCAGCCGGCGGCGAAGAAGCCGAGCAGGATGACGGCCAGGATGTCCACGGGGCTGGGCTCCTCGGTGGGCAGGGGCAGGGGCAGGGGCGGGCAGCGGGCAGGCGTCCGCTCAGTAGCGCGGCGCGGGCAGCGCGTCGGCGGGATCCGGAACCCCGGCGGCCGGCGTCTCCCGCCGCCCGAGTCCGACGGTGTCGGCGGGGCCGCGCCGGGCGTGCCGGGCGAGCAGCCAGGCGTTGAGCAGGGCGAGCAGGACGAACAAGGTGGTGAAGACGGTGAGCGAGAGGCGCATGGTCCCGGGGGAGAGGTCGGAGACCGCGTCCTCGGTCCTCAGGAGGCCGTACACGACCCAGGGCTGCCGGCCCGACTCCCGGAAGACCCACCCGGCGGTCATCGCCAGATAGGGCAGCGGGACGGCCGCCATCAGGACGACGTGCCAGAGCCGGAACCGGAAAACGGTCTTCCGGAAGCAGGCCAGGACGACCCCGGCGAAGCACAGGTACATCATCAGGGCGAAGCTGACCAGCATGAGCAGACCGCCGCCCCGGGTCCACGCCTCCGAGGGCACGTAGTCGCCCGGCCCGAAGCGCGCCGACAGCTCCGCCTGAAGCCGGGCGATCTCGGCGGTCCGCGCGCCGAACACCGCCGACTTCATCGGCTGGAAGGTGGCGAGGCTCGCGAACTGGAGCCCTCCGAAGGCGGCGGTCACCAGCAGCGCCGGCGCCGACAGGAACACCCCGATCCGCAGGCTCCGCCCGAAGAACCGCCACTCCGGGCTGCGCCGGAAGAGGTGGTACGCGCTCACCCCGGCCATGAAGAACCCGGCCGTGAGCAGCGCGCCGGCGAGGACGTGGCCGAAGGCGAGGAGCGCGGAGGGGTTCGTCAGGACCGCGACCGGGTCGTCGAGGACGAGCTCGCCGCCCTCGGAGGCGTACCCCACCGGATGGTTGAGGAAGCCGTTGGAGACGAGGATCCAGTACGCGGACAGGTACGCGGTGAGGACGACGACCCAGATCGCGGCCAGATGGGCCCAGCGGTTGAGCCGGTGCCAGCCGAAGATCCACAGGCCGAGGAAGGTCGACTCCACGAAGAAGGCCACGATGGTCTCGACGGCGAGCGAGGCGCCGAGAACGTTGCCCGCCTCGTGGGTGAGGCCGCTCCACGCCATGCCGAACTGGAACTCCATGACGAGCCCGGTGACGATCCCGACCGCGTAGTTGATCACGTACAGCTGACCCCAGAAGCGGACCATCCGGGCGTCCAGCGGTGTGCCGCCGAGCGTCGCCTTCGTCTGGAGCACGGCGACGACGGTCGCGAGTCCCAGGGTGAGGGCGACGAAGAGGAAGTGTCCGCCGGCGGTGAGGGCGAACTGCAGCCGCGCGAGATCGAGTACGTCCTGATGCACACCGTCAGCGTCGGCGCACGGGCCGGGCCGGCGCGTCGGCCCGGGGTGGACACCCGGCGTACACCAGGAGTTGCGTCCGGCCGGACCGGCGTACCCCCTGAGTTGTGGGCGGGAGGCTCGGGAGCGGCGGCGGACCCGGTGGTCAGGCCAGCCAGCCCGGTGTGATCATCCCCGACTCGTACGCGAGGATGACCAGCTGGGCGCGGTCGCGGACGCCCAGCTTCGTCATGATGCGGCTCACATGGGTCTTCGCGGTCGCGGGCGACAGCACCAGCCGGCCGGCGATCTCGTCGTTGGACAGCCCCGCGCCCACCAGGCCGAGCACCTCGCGTTCGCGCTCGGTGAGGGCGTTCAGGCGGGGGGCGGGATCGGGCCGCCGGCCGATCCGCCCGGCGAACTCGGCGATCAGCCGACGGGTCACGGCCGGGGCGATCAGCGCGTCGCCGCGCGCGACCACCCGTACCGCGTGCAGCAGTTCCATCGGTTCGGTGTCCTTGACGAGGAAGCCGGAGGCGCCGGCGCGCAGCGCCCCGTACACGTGGTCGTCCGCGTCGAAGGTCGTCAGGACGACCACCCGGACCTCCGCGAGGTCCTCGTCCGAGGTGATGCGGCCGGTCGCCGCCAAGCCGTCGAGCACCGGCATCCGGATGTCCATGAGGACGACGTCCGGTCGTCGTTCCCGGGCGAGCGCGACGGCCT
This sequence comes from Streptomyces sp., assembly GCF_031178505.1. GTDB lineage: Bacteria > Actinomycetota > Actinomycetes > Streptomycetales > Streptomycetaceae > Streptomyces > Streptomyces gulbargensis. The sequence continues at coordinate 2,785 of NZ_JAPSIW010000192.1, forward strand.
GCTCGCCGTCCCCCGCCTCGCCGACCACCTCGATGTCCTCCTCGCCGGAGAGGATCGACCGGAACCCGGCCCGGACCAGGGTCTGGTCGTCGGCGAGCACGACACGGATCATCGGGGGTCCTCCTCGGAGGCGGGGACGGGCGGTGGGGCGACGGGGGTCCCGGCGGGCGGGCGGAACGGCAGCCGGGCGTCCACCAGGAAGCCGCCGCCGGGCACGGTACGGGCGGTGAGCTCTCCCCCGAACGCCCGCGCCCGCTCCGTCATGCCCCGGATGCCGCTGCCCAGTGGCCGGCCCTCGGGCGCGCCCTCCCCGTCGTCCCGGATCCGGAGCCGCACCGACTCGGCGCCCCATTCCACGGTGACCGTCACCGTACGGGCGTCCGCGTGCCGGGTGACGTTCGTCAGGGACTCCTGCACGATCCGGTACGCGGCCAGGTCGACGGGCGGCGGCAGCGGTACGGGTGTGCCGACGGCCTCCGTACGGACGTCGAGGCCCGTGGCGCGGGCCCGCTCGGCCAGGTCGTCCAGGAGGGCGAGGCCGGAGGCGGGGGCGGTCGGAGTGGACTCGTCGGCCCGGCGCAGCACCCCGAGGGTGGCGCGGAGCTCGCGCAGCGCGTCCTTGCTGGTGGCCTTCACCGCCTCCAGGGCCTCCGTGGCGGTGGCGAGGGCGGTCTCGGGCGCGGGCCCCTTGGCGAGCCGGTGCAGGGCCGCGCCCGACTGGACGTTGATGAGGGAGACGGTGTGGCCGAGGACGTCGTGCAGTTCGCGGGCGATCCGCAGCCGCTCCTCGGTGGCGCTCTGCCGGGCGCGCGCCTCCTGCTCCCGCTCGGCCGCCAGGACCCGCTGCTCCACCTCGTGCAGATAGGCCAGCCGGGTGCGCTGGGCGCGGCCCACCGCGACCAGGCTGATCAGCCAGCCGGCCAGCATGGCGAGCGAGGTGTCGTCGATCTGCCGGTGGCCGGGCTGCTGGCGGATCTCGCCGACGCCGACCGCGAGGAGGGTGACGGCGGCGAGCGCGACGGCGGCGGCGAACCTGCCCTCGGCGGCCGTCGTGTACAGCGCGACCGCGAAGCTGATCATGAGCGGCCCGTCCTGCGCGGTCAGCGGGTAGTAGACCACGCAGGCGAGGAGCGTCGCGGCGGCCACGGCGACGGGCCGCAGGCGCCGGAGGTACAGCATCCCGCAGGCCGCCACGAGCAGTGCCCAGCCGAGGGCCGTACGCAGCGGCGGTTCGCCCGCGCTCCGTGCGCCGACCAGCGTCCAGACCGCCACGACCAGGAGGACGAGGCCCGCCACGAGGGCATCGGCGGCCCGCGGCGGGAGGCGGTGGCCGCCGGCGGCGCGCAGGGGGAGGGGCATGCGTCGAAGGATAGGCGGCGGGGGGAGACGGGGCCCGCCGCTCCCCGGTATATTCAAAAAGGTGAATAGGTGCGAAGGTGATAGTGGGTCGGGAGCCTACGGGCGCTACGTCGCACTGGGCGACAGTCAGACGGAAGGCGTGGGGGACGGCGACGACACCCTCGGCCTGCGCGGCTGGGCGGACCGGCTCGCCGAACTGCTGGCCCGGCGGAACCCGGACCTGCGGTACGCCAACCTGGCCGTACGGGGCCGGCTCGCCGGCCAGGTGCGCGCCGGGCAGCTCGGCCCCGCCCTCGCCCTGCGGCCGGACCTCGCGACCGTCGTCGCCGGCGTCAACGACCTGATGCGGCCCCGGTTCGACGCGGACGAGGTGGCCGGCCATCTGGAGGCGATGTTCGCCGAACTGACCGCGCACGGCGCCCGCGTGGCGACGCTCACCTTCCCCGACGTCGGCAGGCTGATGCCCCTCGCCCGGCCGCTCGGCCCCCGCGTCCAGGCCCTCAACGCGCGCATCCGGCAGGCCGCCGACCGGCACGGCGTCGTCGTCGCGGAGACGGCCGGCCCTCCCGTCGTCACCGATCCGCGGCTGTGGAGCCCCGACCGGCTGCACGCCTCCCCGCTCGGCCACGCCCGCATCGCGGCGGCCGTCGCCCACGCCCTCGGCCTGCCCGGCAGCGACGACTCCTGGACGCACCCGCTGCCACCGCCGCCGGCCCCGCTGCCCTCCCCCCTCGCCGCCCTCGGCGCCGAACTGCGGTGGACGGGCACCTTCCTGGGCCCCTGGCTCGGCCGCCGCCTGCGCGGCCGGTCCTCCGGCGACGACCGCCACGCCAAGCGACCGGAACCGCTCCCGGTGACCGGGGGCTGAACGGAGGGGAGACGCGGGGGCGTTGTCGTCCGCGACGGCGTCCACCACCCCGATCTGGAGGTGCGGGACCTCGCCCGCGCCCTGGCGGCCCTGGTCTCCGGTGGGCCCGCGGGTCAGGGGACGGTCGTCGGCGGCGGGGTCCACCGGTGGGTGGGGGGCACGGTGCCCGGGACGTCGTAGTCCTTCCTCAGTTCCTCGGGGATGGCGTAGTGCATGACGCGGCCACGGGTCAGGGAGGACAGCTCGAAGACCGTGGTGAGGTGGCCGAGGCGGTCCAGGGCCCAGGCACCGAGCGGGAAGCGGTCCTCGACGGTCTCCAGGACGCCGAGGAGGTGCGGCACCGCCTTGACGAGGGTGTCCCAGCGGGTGCGCGGCACGTCGAGCCAGTCCGCGCAGGTGTCGCCGACGAGGTGACGGATCAGGGCCGAGACGATCGGGTCGAAGAAGGTGCCGGGCACGACCTCCTCGTACAGGTCGATCAGCTGGCGGGTCAGCCGCACGCCCTCCTCGGAGGGGCCCATGTGCCGGATCATGTACAGGTCGAGGAACTGCCGCGCCTCCTCGAGGGTCTTGGGGACGGCGTCCTGGTCGACGCCGAGCATCGCGCCGACCACCCGCCACGCGTAGTAGTAGGCCCGCGCCCCCTCCGTCGACATGTGGATGCCGAGGCGGTGGAGGCTGTCCAGGACCAGCATCGAGAAGAACATCTGCCCGCCGAGCATGTCCTCCTGGCAGATCGGCGTGCCGAGCGCGGCGGTGTCCCACCGGTTCTCCCGCAGGAGGTGATGGCGGATGGAGGCGTGCAGGAGACGGACCTTCTGGGCGGCCGGGATGAAACGGCTGCCGGCCTCGAAGGCGTCCGGCTGCATCAGGTAGACGGTGAACTGGCCCGTCTCCGCCATCCGCTTGGAGGGGTAGTTCAGGCCGTGCGCCGCCGAGAGCAGCTTCGCCACGTGCGGGACGACGTAACAGGCGGGCATGGCGGCGAAGGAGAGGGCCGTGGAGATGTGCACGTTGTTGTCGATGAAGAACAGCCGCGCCCTCTCCATCTCCGCCCAGTCGACCCAGGTCGGCGGGGTGCGGGTGGCTTCCAGGTACTCCCGCGCGACGTCGGGCAGCCCCTCGGGGAGGGGCGCGCCCGCGGTGGAGACGTACCGCATGAGGGTGTTGAACGTGCCCACCTGGCCGCTCTCGAAGAGTGCGGCGACGGTCGCGTCGGCGAGTTCGTCACCGGCCTGGCGCAGGGCGGCCATCGACGCCTCGGTGTAGGTCACGGAAGGGGGCTCCTCGTCTGGAACGGGACCGGCACGTGGTGCGGGACGGGATGGGCCGGCGGTGCGGATGTGCGGGGCGGGTGCGGCGGTACGGGAGGGGTGGCGGGGCCGGGGAGTCGTCCGGGGCGGCGGGATCGTCCGGGCGCGGGCCGGCAGGGGTCGGCGCGGGGTCAGGCCAGGCGGACCGCCACGGAGCGGGCCAGGGCGGTCAGGGCGGTGGCGGCACGCGCGGGCAGCACCAGGTCGTGGAGGGCGCCGAGCGCCTCCTCGACCCGGGCGCCGATCATGTCCTCCACCCGGTCGGGCGACTTCAGCCGTCGCATCACCCCGCGGACGGTCTCCAGCGCCTCCCCGTCCGGATGCCGGCCGAGGAGGGCGCGCAGCCGCTCCCGGTCCTCGTCGCCGGCGAGGCGCCAGGTCTCCGCGAGAAGGGCCGTGGGCCGGTGGCCCCGGACGTCGTCGGTGCCGGCCTTCCCGGTCACGGCCGGGTCGCCGAACAGGCCGAGCAGGTCGTCGCGCAGCTGGAAGGCCTCGCCGAGCGGCAGCCCGTACGCCGAGTAGCCCTCGCGGAGCCGCGCGCCGGCCCCGGCGAGGGCGCCCCCGATCAGCAGGGGCTGTTCGACGGTGTATTTGGCGGTCTTGTAGCGGATCACCTTCAGCGACATCTCCGTGTCGTGGACGGCTCCGGTACGGAGGATCTCCAGGCACTCGCCCGCGATGAGCTCCCGGGCCATCACGGTCCACAGCGGGCGGGCGCGGCCCAGATAGGCGGCGGGCAGACCGCAGGTGGCGAACAGCTGCCCGGCCAGCGCCATCAGCAGGTCGCCCACGAGCATCGCGAGCGACCGCGCGGCGGCGTCGGTGCCGGCGCCGCCGCGGAGGTCGTCCGGGGGACGGTTCCGTACGGCTCCGCGCAGGGCGACGTGGACGGTGGGCCGCCCGTGCCGCAGGGCGCTGTCGTCGATCAGGTCGTCGTGGACGACGGCGGCGGCGTGCACCAGCTCCATGGACGCCGCCGCCCGTACCAGCGCGTCGCTGTCCGGCTGGCCGGCCGCGCGCCAGCCCCAATAACAGAACGCCGCCCGCAGCCGCTTGCCGTCCGCGACGGCGGCCTCCAGCTGGGCGGCGACCGGCGCGAGGGCCGGGTCGATCTCGGCGAACCGGTCGGCCTCCTCGGCGACGAACCGGCGCAGGACCTTGTCCACGCGGGCCTTGAACGCGGCCGGCTCCCACCGGTCAGACGTCATCGCCGGTCCGCTCCCGGGCGGCCAGGGCGTGCCGGGCCAGCACCTCCAGGTGGGGCGGCGGCGCCGCGGCGTACCGGTCGAGCACGAGTCGTCCGCGCGCGGCGAGGTCCTGCTCGGCCTGCGCCGCCAGCTCCGTGGCGTCCGAGCGGCGCAGCAGCCCCCGTACGGTCCCCAGAGCCGTGCCCAGGGCGCTCACCGCCAGATGGGCCAGCCCGGCCGCCACCAGCACGGCCTGCTCGTCCGGACCGCGCCGTCCCGCTTCTCGCATGTCGCCTTCCGTCCCGCATGTCGGGGCGGCACCGGTCGCGCCGCCGCCTCAGAGCATCGCGCGGGGCGGGGGGAGAACGCGGCGGAACTCACGATCGGGTGATCTCGCCGTTCGGCCGTACGGGTGGGTGAGCGCGGGGGTTCCGGCGCCGTCGGACCGGGAGGCCCGCCGTGTCAACGGCTCCGGAGGCCGGCGCGCGGGAGTTCGATCCAGACGTCGGCGGGGCCGACCACGGCGCGCCTGTCGGTCGGACGCAATCCTGTGCGGGCACAGGAGTAGGCCACGGGTTCGTGCCGGTAGAGGTACGAGGCCAGCACTTCGGAGGGGCTGTCGTGCACGTCCGGTCCTCCGCCGGGGTGCAGGTCGCCGCCTTCCATCCTGCCGTCGCGGGCGATGCCGCCCTGGTTGCCGCTCTTGGGGTTGGCGTAGAGGCCGTAGCAGACCGTTCCGGCGGACAGCCGGGTCAGCACGCCCGGCATCTGCGGCGCGTACCCCCAGGGCTGGGTGACGACGCAGCCGCCCGGCACGGACGTCACGCCGACGATCCTCAGGGTCTCGTCCATGTCGTACGCGTACGGGTCCTCCCTCAGCTCGTCGACGAAGTCGTCGTCCACGGGCCGCCCGTCGAGACGGCGCACGGCTTCCTCCGCGTCGATCCCGGCCACGCAGGCGAGGCCCGTCCCGTCGACGGGGAAGACGCCCAGGGCCGCGGTGAGCCGCCGGGCCTCCTCCGCGGCCGCCCGCTCGGCGCCGGTCAGACGTATCCCCTCCGGCGCCGGGAAAAGGTCCGGCGTCGGCCCGGCCAGGCTCAGCCGGCCCGGCGACCAGCCGCCGATCGACTCGCGCCAGGGGTCGGCCCCGGCGGCGGCGAGGACGCGCGCGTTCTCCGGTCTCCTGGACATGACGGCCTCCCACAGGGCCGTCACGCCGTTCTCCAGGGCGTCCACGTCCGCCACGCGGGCGGCCAGCTCGGCCACGACCTCCGGGGACCCGTACAGCGCGGCCCGGTGCAGCGGGCGGCCCCCGGGCCACCGCTCCGGGTCCGCACCCGCGTCGAGACGACGGCGGATGCCTTCGGCATCCGTCCAGTCCCAGCCCATCCCGGCCCAGCCGCCACTGTCTCCGGTCACCGTTCCCCCTGTGATGTCGTCCGCGTCGCACCCACGCTCGCACACGGGTCGGACAACGGCCCCGTGACGCGGTTCGGCGGCGGTGACGGCCGGGGTGGGGAGGGGCGCGCCGTTCCGCCCGGACCCTGCGTGGCGCGCTTGACACTAAAATCGAACATGCTTTCTCATGAGGGTCCGGCCCCTGGAATCACGGGCTCGCCGCCGAGTTGTCCACAGGCCGGAGGGGACGCCGGGGCCCATTGTCAGTGGCAGGGGTTAGCGTCTTTCACATGAAGCGATCGACTCAAGCAAACCGGGTGGAACCCATGGCAGGAACCGACCGCGAGAAGGCGCTCGACGCCGCGCTCGCACAGATTGAACGCCAATTCGGCAAGGGCGCCGTGATGCGCATGGGTGACCGGACCCAGGAGCCGATCGAGGTGATCCCCACCGGATCGACCGCCCTCGACGTCGCCCTCGGCGTCGGCGGCCTGCCGCGCGGCCGTGTCGTGGAGATCTACGGCCCCGAGTCCTCCGGTAAGACGACCCTGACCCTGCACGCCGTGGCCAACGCGCAGAAGGCCGGCGGCCAGGTCGCCTTCGTGGACGCCGAGCACGCCCTCGACCCCGAGTACGCCCGCAAGCTGGGCGTCGACATCGACAACCTCATCCTGTCCCAGCCGGACAACGGTGAGCAGGCGCTCGAGATCGTCGACATGCTGGTGCGCTCCGGCGCGCTCGACCTGATCGTCATCGACTCCGTCGCCGCGCTCGTCCCGCGCGCGGAGATCGAGGGCGAGATGGGCGACTCGCACGTCGGTCTCCAGGCCCGCCTGATGAGTCAGGCGCTCCGGAAGATCACCAGCGCGCTCAACCAGTCCAAGACCACCGCGATCTTCATCAACCAGCTCCGCGAGAAGATCGGCGTGATGTTCGGCTCGCCGGAGACCACGACCGGTGGTCGCGCCCTGAAGTTCTACGCCTCCGTGCGCATCGACATCCGGCGCATCGAGACCCTGAAGGACGGCACCGAGGCGGTCGGCAACCGCACCCGCTGCAAGGTCGTCAAGAACAAGGTCGCGCCCCCCTTCAAGCAGGCCGAGTTCGACATCCTCTACGGCCAGGGCATCAGCCGCGAGGGCGGCCTGATCGACATGGGCGTGGAGCACGGCTTCGTCCGCAAGGCCGGCGCCTGGTACACGTACGAGGGCG
>NZ_JAPSIW010000894.1 GCF_031178505.1 Streptomyces sp.
GCGCAGCTCCAGGCGGCCCTCACCCACGGCCACCCCACCGCGCTCGCCGCCTCCGACCTGACGGCCCACGCGGTGCGCCTGCTCGCCCAGGGCGTGGACCCGGCCGGGCTCGTCGGCCGGCTGCGCTCGTACGCGTACGAGAACCGCGACCGCTACCACGAGCGCTGGCTCGGCGACCTGTGGACCCGCTCCCAGGACCCCTCGGCCCTCCACTTCGTCCGGCGCGGCTGGGACGAGTGCCTGGCCGTCCTCGAACGCCTCGACGCCGTCCAGCGCACCGCCGACCCGGAGCTGGACCCCTGCGCGTACACCGGGGACGGCTGGATCGCCGAGGAGGCCCTCGCCACCGGGCTGCTCTGCTTCCTCCTCTTTCCCGGCGACCCGCTCACCGCCTTGCGCCGGGCCGCCTGCACCCGCGGCGACTCCGACTCCCTCGCAGCCCTCGCGGGCGCCTTCGCCGGGGCCCACCTGGGCGCGGACGCCTGGCCCGCCGCGTGGGCCGAGCGCGTCGAGTACCGGGAGGAGCTGATGGCCTTCGGAGCGCTCTGGGACGCCTGACCCGGCCCCTGGCCCTACAGCTCCCGGAGGGCCGAGGCGCGGCGGGCGCGGACGAGGAAGTCCTGGACGCGGGCGGAGTCCGGGGCGGCGGGCAGCGGACTCCGGGTGAGGGCGGTGTCCGCCTCCTCCTGGAGGCGGTCCATCCAGGTCTCGATCTCCGCCCACCCGACCTCGCCCCGCTTGACCGCGAGGAGACGTTCGCGCTCCTCGCCCACGTCGATCCGCAGCTCACCCGTGCGCAGCAGGTCCCGGCAGCTGGTCAGCAGCCGCAGCAGGTGCATGGCGTGCTTCCAGCGCGGCCGGCCGTACTGGCGCACGTCCGCGTCGAGCTTGCGGCGCTGGCCGGCCGCGTAGCGGACGAAGGTCTGGTGCGCCTGCCGGGAGAGGAAGGCGCCGCGCAGGGAGAGGAGTTCGCGGCCGAGGTCGTCGGCCCGGGTGACGAGCGGCGAGTGGAGGCACTCCAGGACGTTCGGGTTGTTGCGCAGGGCCAGCTCGCAGAAACGTTCCAGCTCCCAGCTGAACTGCTCCTCGCCCGGCCCCTCCACATGCGCGGGGGGCTTCTCGAAGTGCCAGAACAGCGGGGTGGGGGCGAGGTAGACGCCGCGCGTGTCGGTGTCGCTGTCCTCCGTCGCCAGGCCGAACGCCCGCGAGCCCATCACACAGGCGTAGACCGTGTGATCGCGGACGAGCGCTTCCGGGGTCATGTCCATGGCGGTCAGGCTACGCGAGGGTGATCGTCCCCCCGGAGACGGTGACGCGCTCCTCCGGCAGCGGCCGGGTCGCCGGGCCCGCCGCGACCGAACCGTCCGCGATCCGGAACCGCGAACCGTGGCAGGGACAGCGCACCGAGCCGTCCACGACCTTGTCCACCAGGCAGCCCTGGTGCGTGCAGACGGCCGAGAAGGCCTTGAACTCCCCGGCCGCCGGCTGCGTCACGACCACCTTCCGGTCGGCGACGACCTTGCCGCCGCCGACCGGGATCTCCGAGGTCCGCGCGAGGACCGTCCCCGCCGGACCCGTCGTGGCCGGCGCGCTCGTGGCCGTGCCCCCGGTGGCCGGCGCGCCCGTCCCCGTACCGCCGTCACCCCCGTCCCCGCCGTCGGCACCGCAGGCGGTCGCGGCGGACGCCGGCACCAGGGCGGCGGCGAGGAGGACGGTACGGCGCGGGGTGGCGTTCGCGGTCATACGGGCCAGCTTGGCCGGGCCCCCGCCCCGCCCGCCGCGACACGCCTACATCCAGGGCGCCAACTCCCTCGCCCGGCCGTCCGCGTCCCGGCGGACCTCCAGGACCGCCGTCACCGCCGCCCGTTCCACGGGGCCGTACACATGCGGGTACAGCTGGTCCTCCGAACCCTCCCACCGGACCTCCGCGCCGAGCCGCGCCTCGTCGATCACGAGCACCAGCAGCGGGCCCGGCACGTCCCGGTAGTGGGCGTCGGCGACGGCCAGGGCCGCCTGCTCGTCGGGCGAGCAGTGGACGAAACCCTCCTCCGCGAGCGACGGCGGGGCGTAGGGGACCTCGGGAGCGGCGGACCAGGCGTCCAGCGGTACGACGTGCAGCAGCATCCGGCCTTTCTACCCCGCCCGGCCCCGCGCCGTACGCCGGGTGGCCGAACTCCGGCGCGTGACCGGCGGCCGCCGTCTCGGAGGGCGGGCGGCGAGAGCGCGCCGCGCGCCCGGCTCACTACGCTGACTAGGCTGAACGTACAGACGCAGGCGAAGGAGCACGACGTGGCGGTACGAGCGGTCCGGGGCGCCGTCCAGCTCGAACGGGACGAGGCCGGCCACATGCACGAGCGCGTCGAGGAGCTGCTCACCGCCGTCCTCACCCGCAACGGGCTCACCGCCGACGACCTCATCAGCATCTGGTTCACCGCCACCCCCGACCTCCACAGCGACTTCCCCGCCGCCGCGGCCCGCCGGATCGGCATCGCCGACGTCCCGCTGCTCTGCGCCCAGGAACTCGA
>NZ_JAPSIW010000895.1 GCF_031178505.1 Streptomyces sp.
CCCCGCCTCCGCCGCCTTCTCCAGTACGGCCCGGGCCCGTGCGTCCTTCAGGAGCCTGCGGCGCATCGCGTACGGGTCCTGGTTCGTACGGCGGGCGACCTCGTCGAGGACGAGCTCCTGGGCGCAGGGCACGTTGGGCGAGTAGATGTTCCGCATCGAGCCGGTGTTGAAGCCCTGGTCGGTCTCGGAGAGCAGCTGGGTGGTGACCCCGAGGTGGTAGGGGCTGATCTGGGTGAGCTGGAACATCGTCTCGGAGAAGGTCAGGTCGCCGACGGGAAGCCGGGCCGCCTCGGCCGTGAGGACCTCACCGACACCGTGCCCGAAGTCGGTGACGACGGAGGTGTGCCGCTGCTCGTACGTGAGGATCTCGCCGAGCGCGTACGTGGCCCGGACCCGGGAGGTGGACATGGGGTGCGTACGGCCCTGGCGGAAGTCGTCCGTGCGGTGCCACATCAGTTTCACGGGCTTGCCCAGGGCGCGGGAGATCTCGGCGGCCTCGTGCGCGGCGTCGGCGAACAGCTTCCGGCCGAAGGAGCCGCCGCCCTCGGTGACGTGGACCCGCACGGCGGACGGGGGCAGGCCGAGCATGAGGGCGATCCGCTCCTGGGCGACGATCGGGGCCTTGAGCGAGGCCCAGATCTCGGCCGAGTCCGCGCGGACGTCCGCGACGGCGCAGTTCGTCTCCAGCGCGGCGTTACTGGCGAAGTGGAAGGTGAAGCGGGCGTCGACGGCCTTGGTGAGGAGGTCGAGCGGCGGGACCACCAGGGGGAGTTCGGCGCGCCGGAGCTTCTCCAGGACGGTGTCGTCGGAGGCTCCCTCGGCGGTACCCGGCCCCCAGGACACCCGGAGGGCGCGGATCGCGTCGACGCACTGGCCGAAGGTGCGGGCGCGGACGGCGACCCCGGTGGAGACGGTGACGACGTCGGTGACGCCCGGCATGGCCCGTACCTCGGTGAGGTCGGCGACGGACCGGACGGTGCCGTTGATGGTGGGCGGGCGGCAGACCATGGTGGGCAGGGCGTCCGGGATCCGCAGGTCCATGGCGAACTTCTTGCGTCCGGTCACGGCGTCGAGGGCGTCGAGGCGGCGCTGTCCGGTGCCGATCACATCGAAACGGGACCGGTCCTTGAGGGTGACCTCGACCGCCGTGTCGGTGAGGGCGGCGGCGCGTGCGGCGAGTTCGCCGTAACCGAGGCGCGCGCCGGTGGGTGAGAGGACCGCGCCGGCCTTCGTGGTGAGGGTGGAGACGGCCTCGCCGAGGGCGAGGGAGGCGGCGCGCAGCAGCCGGCCGCGGGCGACGGCGGCGGCGACGCGCAGGGGCGTGTAGGTCGAGACGGTCGTGTTCGACCCGCCGGTGAGCTGGTTGAAGAGGAGCTCCGGCCGCGCGTCGGCGAGGGTGACCCGCACTCTGTCGAGCGGCAGGTCGAGTTCCTCGGCGATCAGCATGGCGCTGGAGGTGGTGACACCCTGGCCCACCTCGGCGCGCGGCAGGGCGAAGTGGGCCGTGCCGTGGGTGTCGAGGGTGATGGTGACGAGGTGGCTGGTGGGCAGGGCCGCCGCGGTGAGCAGGTCGTTGAGGTCCAGGATCTCGGCGGGGCCGGGCAGCGAGGGCACGAGGCCCGGGACGGCCGCCTCGGCCCGGCGGGGCGCGAGGGCCTCCGCGCCGAGCTGGGCGGCGACGGTCAGGGTGGGCGCGGCCAGCACGTACCCCAGGAACCGCCGCCGTCCCAGGCCCTGGCCCGCGCCCTGCCCCGTACCGCCGGTGGGGTGCCTCGCGCCGTCCGCGCCGCGCGGGCTCTCCCCGCCCGCGCCGTCACCGCCGCCGTCCCGCGCGGAATGCCGTCCCGACATGCGCCCTCCCCCTCCGTCGTGGTCCCGGTCTCCGGCGCCGGGTCTCCACGGGTGCGCGCCGATCATCGCGCATCGGGCGGTGAACGGGGACGGGTTCTCGCCGGTCCGGTCCGGCGAGCGGCCACCTCGGCGTTTCGGCCAGGCGCGGTCGCGCGGCGGCCCGCGTACCGAGGGGGTCGGTGTATTCCACACGAACGCGCATTCGCCTGTTCCCGGGGTTCCCGCCCCGTCCGAAACACATGTGTTCGAGCAGGCGCGCGGCGTCGTTGAGCCCGGCAACACACCCCGACTCGCCTGTGGAGGCCGCGATGCATCCCCTTCCCCTTCCCCCGGCTTCTCCCCTCCGCCGTGCCGGCGCCCCCGGCATCCCGGCCCGTCCCGACGTGAGGAGGTGCGCATGACCAGGACGACCGCCGGGACGACGGCCGCCGCGACGGGCGACCCCTCCGCGTCCGAACAGCTGCTGTTCGGCGGCGAACTCACCTACGACCACGGATGGGGTGCCCACGACGGTGCCTGGCTGAAGCTGAGCCTGCGCGCGATGGCCGGCTCGCTGCCGCGGCAGGTGGCGGTGGCCGTCCGGCTGGCCCGGGAGGCCGATCCGCGCGCCTTCGCCACGGTCGCCCTGAGCGAGGTCACGCGCGGCGTCGCCCAGGCCGTCTCGCTG
>NZ_JAPSIW010000896.1 GCF_031178505.1 Streptomyces sp.
TCAGGCCCACCGTCACCAGGGCGCCGATGATCAGGCCGAACCAGACCACTCCCGGCATCGTCGCCCCGGCACTGTCGCCCCGGGCGCCCCGGGCGTCGTCGACCACCGACACCTGGTCCACCAGCGGTTGGTAGGCCTGGCCCTCGAAGTCGTCGGCCGGCCGGTAGTCGGTGACGCTGCGGCGCACCCGCTCCAGGAGTGCGGTTCCCTCGTCACTGAGCTCCCCGTGGTCGGACATGTGCGCCCACTCCTCGTCGACGACGAAGGAGACGTACGCGTTCACATCGGCGCGGATCCGGTCCCGGACGGCCTGCGGATACACCTCGGCGCGCGCCGAGATCTCGTGCAGCGCCTGCGCCTCCTGCCGCACGGTCTCCTGGGCGGCGCTCCGCGCCTCCCAGACGCCGGCGATGGCGAGACCGAGGACGATCGCGTAGATCACACCGATCATCATCGTCATGTACTCGATGACGTCAGGGGTCTCGCTGGGGTCGTCGTCCTCCGGGATCCGGCGGTTGTTGATGACGACGATGGTGAGGACGACGGCACAGGCCGCGGCCATCGCCAGGGTGAGAACGAGCCATTCGGACATGGGCAACTCCGGTGCGGTGGGAAGGGGCCGGGCTCACCGGGACCGCGGACGCAGGATCGCGGTCGCGAGAACGGCGGGGGCGATGATCATCAACGTCGTGGTGACGACGGAGTTACCCCCGGCGGGCCGGGGACGGGCGGTGCGGCGGTATCGGGGCAGTGCCACGGGGCCCGCGGCGGGTGGGCGGGGCTGTGCGGAGGGCGCCGGAGCGGGCGCCGCCGGAGCGGGCCGGGGCGGGGACGTCCGCGCGGGCGGTACGGGGACGGTGGGCGCCGCCGGTGAGGCGGGCACCGGCGGGAGCGCCGGACTCGACGCCGGCGGCGGCACGGGGCCGGGGGCCGCGGTGGGGGCCGGAGCCGGTGCGGGGGTCGTCCGTACGGGAGGCGGCGGTACCGGCGTGGGCCGCGGTGGGGGCGGGGGGTGCGGAGTCGCCGTCGGAGTCGGAGTCGGGGCCGGTGGGGCGGTGGTGGCGGGCGGGGGAGGCGGAGACGGCGGCGGGGTGGGCGAGCACGGCCCCCGGCCGGCGGTCGCCACCGGCGTGTGCGAACCGCCGGGGCCGGTGATGGCGGAGGCGCAGGAGTCGGCGGCGGCCGGTACCGGTGCGGCCAGCAGCCACACCAGGGCGGCGGCCGCCAACGGCCGCGCGAGAAGTGATCCGTACAGAGACACGCCGACGAGCTTGATCACATCCGTCCCCTCGCGGGGGCGGAAACGCTGTGGATTCGCCGGATGGAGGGCATCCTGAGAGGCGTCGCTTTGACGAATCGGCGTCCCGGTGGCGGTTTTGCGCTCTCCGGCGCCTGACCGGCCATAATGCGGATGGATTCCTTCCGTTTCATGGCCGATGATGGCCGACTCCCGCCCCTCCCGCGCCTTTCCGGAGAACTGGCCGGTTGTCGCCCCGGGCTCGCGAGAACGTGCCGCCGGGGTGGGACGGCCGACGCTCCGGACCATCACCCGAACATCCGAGCGAGGGTGGGCTCTTGAGGTCCGGCGAGGGCCGCGTGACCCACTTCTTCCAGCCGACGCACGGTCAGATGCACGTGAAAATGCACGGGCTGAAGGCGTGAACTGTCCGCTCCGCGAGCACGTGCCAATGGCGTGTGACCAAGAACGGACCGCGAATTTCCGTTTCTACTCGCTCTCCCGGCGGGCGATCAGTAGCCTCACCTCGAACACCGGCCGCGAACACCTGGCCGCGTCCCCCATGGCGACTGTTGGAGACATTGATGGAGCGTCCCGCCTGGGCCCCGCCCGGTATCGATATCTCGGTGCCGAGCGTGTCCCGCATGTACGACTTCTATCTGGGCGGCTCGCACAATTTCGAGGTCGACCGGGAAGCGGCCCGCAAGGCCATGGAGTTCATGCCGGGCCTGCCCAAGATCATGCAGGCGAACCGCGCGTTCATGCGCCGGGCCGTCCGCCACGCCGTCGACAACGGCGTCACCCAGTTCCTGGACATCGGCTCCGGCATACCCACCTTCGGCAACGTGCACGAGGTCGCCCAGGCCGCCCATCCCGGCGCCCACGTCGTCTACGTCGACCACGACCCGGTCGCCGTGGCCCACAGCCGCGCCGTCCTGGAGGGCGACGAGCGCGCCGCCGTCGTCGCCGCCGACCTGCGCAAGCCGGCCGACATCCTGAACAGCCCCGAGGTGGAACGGCTTCTCGACCTGGACCGGCCCGTCGCCCTCCTCCTCGTCGCCGTCCTGCACTTCCTGGAGGACGAGGACCGGCCGCGGGAGGCCGTCGCCGAACTGATCGACGCCCTCGCCCCCGGCAGCCTCGTCGTGCTCACCCACGCCTCCTACGAGGGCATCCCGCTCACCGAGGAGCAGGCGAGCGGCACCGTCGGCGTCTACCGGAACATCCGCAACCCGCTCGTCATGCGCTCCGGGCCCGAGATCACCCGCTTCTTCGA
>NZ_JAPSIW010000897.1 GCF_031178505.1 Streptomyces sp.
ACGCGTAGGTGTCCCTCGCGCTCGTAGTACTGCTTGGCCGCGGCGTAGTTCATGGCCCATTTGTCGGCCTGCGAACGGCGCGGCTTGGGCTTCTCGTCCTCGCCTGCGGGTGTGATGCCGAGGATGTATTCGCACAGCCACTGCTGCACGCCGGTGAGCTTGTCCCAGCCGTACCGGACCGAGCGGACCCACCGGCCGAGGTCTTCGCCCTGGTGTACGGCCTTGCCCGGCGACGTGGGCAGCGTGCCGCCGGCCTCAAGGTGCCGGCGGACGAGGTGGAAGGCGCGTTGCCACTCCACGGGCCAGGCCGGGCACCAGGACGGGTCGATGTCCTCCAGCTGCTCGCGCCGCTCGTCCGACAGCGCCCCGGCGACGGAGCCCACGGGCAGGCCCTCGGCGCGCCGCTGCTCGACCTCGGCGGCCTTCCGGGCTGCGGCCCGCTGGTTCTTCAGCCAGATGCCCACCCGGTACCCGTTGTAGGTGGCGTCGGTCGGGGCCAGCAGGTGGCCCGCCTCGGCCGCCCACCCGCGCGCCGCCGCGAGACCTTCCTCCCACGCGACGTCGAAGTGCGACCACACCATGCCCAGCTTCTCCAGCTGCGCGACGCGGTCGGCGTCCATGTCCCCGCGTGCGTGGAACCGCCGGTTGTCGGCGATCCACTGCCCCAGCGGGAAACCGGCGAGCGAGGCCGGCCACCCCTCGATCTCGGACTCCACCGCCTGGTCCTCCCCGCCGGGCACGCGGTACGTGAACGGCACCTTCAGGTCACCGTGGAGCCGCTGGTAGATGACGGCGGCCTCTATCCCGCGCCGCCAGTGGGCGTGCTCGGGGTTGAGGACCCGCAGGTTGATGAACGCGGCCAGCTGCACCGGGTCACGTGGAGTGGAGAACTTCAGCAGTGCCCGGGCCGGCACCGACAGACCACGGTCGCTTCGGTCGCCCCCGGCTTCCTCGCCTTCCGACTCCCCGCTGCGGCTCTGCACGCCCCTCACCCGGCTGGCCGCCTGGGGCTCGGCGAGCTGCTCCACCACCCGGGCATCGTGCGCCCGCAGCGCCTCCAGCAGCTTCGCGAGCCCGCCGAAAGCCCGCGACGTGAGCATGTTGTCCGCCGTCTCGCCTGGTCCCAGCAGGACCGGCACCACGAGTGAGGCGACCTTGCCCTCGCCGGGCCGCATCCGCAGCGCGCGGCCGACGGCCTGGACGAGGTCGGGCATGGAGCCGCGGACGTCGGCGAAGTAGACGGAGTCGCAGTTGCGGGTGTCGACCCCTTCGCCCAGCACCTTCACCGAGCCCAGGAAGCCCTTCTCGACGACCGTGCCGTCCGTGGCGATGCCGGCCGCGAACTCATCGAGAACCCGGCGGCGACGTCCCGGCTTGTGGTCACCGCACAGCCAGTCCGCCCAGATCGCCTTCGGGTACAGCGCGGGATCGGCCGCGTGCAGCTGCGCGCCCACGTTCGGGAGGCCGACCGCGAACGCCTCGGCCTCCTTCACCACATGGTGAAAGACCAGCGTGCGCCGGAACCCTTCCTCCGAGGATGCCTTGAGCAGCGCGGCCTGGAGGGCTGCGAGCCGGGCCCCGCGGACCTCGTCCGAACGCCCCTCCACACCCAGCAGTTGCGCGGCCTGGAGCCGGGTGTCGGTGATGTCCACGCACACCACCTGATACGGCGCACAGATTCCCCGGTCGATCGCCTCCGACAGCGTCAGCGTGTAACAGCGCGCCCCGAACGGCCCGTCCGGATCGTCCTCCATCGACGCGACCAGCTCACCCGGCGCGCCCTGGCCGGCGTCCTCGTCCAGCTGCCACAGCCGCGGCGTAGCCGTCATGTACAGGCGCCGCAGGGCGGGGATGCGGGTGTTGTCGTGGACAACGGCCCACGGCTTGCCCAGCCGTCCCGACGTCCGGTGCGCCTCGTCGACCACGATCAGATCCCACCCGGGGAGGCCGGCGGCGTGTGCGCGCTCGAGTGTGCCGAGGCCGAGGGAGGCGTAGGTGGCGAACACGGTGACCTTGTCGAACGGCCGCACCCAGTCGACCAGCTCACCCACGTCCGTGGTGTTGGGGAAGGCCACGTCCCCGCCCCGCAGGGAGGAGACCCCGACCATCGGACCCGTACGGCCTCCGTCGCGCCACGCAGCCTCAGTCTGCGCGAGCAGATCCAGCGAGGGGACGAGCACCAGCACACGGCCGGCACGCAGCTCCTCGGCGCTCCGTGCGGCGACGAAGGTCTTGCCGGTTCCGGTGGCCATGATCACCTGAGTGCGCAGACCCCGCTCGGGCACAGTGGAACGTGCAGGAAACTCGAGCGACCGGAGTACCGCGTCCACGGCCTCCCGCTGATGAGGACGGAGTTCCTTCACAGCCATTCCTTCGACCCTTTCCAGCGGAAGCAGACGACTGCTCCTGTACGCACCACCTGACCATCCAGGCCGCAGACAAGCAGCGATGGCCTCCACGTCAGCCTGCGCCGAGACAGTGATGGACGCCCTGAACCGAGGCCCGCCC
>NZ_JAPSIW010000898.1 GCF_031178505.1 Streptomyces sp.
GCAGGACGTGTACGACGAGCTGACCGGTCAGGAGGACGACGAGGGCGAGGAGTTCCACGCCGCGGTCGACGACATCCTGGACGCGGAGGAGCCGGAGGCCGACGGCGAGCGGGACGGCCATGACGACCACGACGACGAGGACGGCGATGACGCCCGTGCCGCCGGCGGCCCCGGCGGCTGGGACGAGGACGGTGTGCCGCCGGCCGGCCCCCGGGGTGCGGGAGGCGGGCCTACCGCGCTGCCCCGGCTGGCCGCGCTCTTCCCGGCCGGGCGGTCCGTCTAGGTCGCGTCCGTGAAGTCGGGCCCTGCCCTGCGGGCAGCCGCCGCTCCTTTGTGGACAGGGCCTGGGCGGCGGACCGGCCGGCCGGGTGCCCGGGGTGTCAGGCGGAGGCGGGGTTCCGGCGGCGGCCCAGGAGCAGGCTGCCCGCCGCGAAGGCGGTGACGGCTCCGGCGCCCGCGAGGGCGAGCGGGAGCGGAGAGGCGGCCGGCTCGGCGGCGGCCCGGTGCGTCACGGACCCGGCCGCCGGGCCCGTACCCGTTCCGGCGGTCTCGCCCTGACCGGCGTGCGCGGCGGCGAGGGCCGGGGGCCGCTCGTCGCCGCCGTGGCCCGCGTGGCTCACGGTCGAGAGCGCGGCGCCCGCCGCGATCTTCGACTCCGTCGGTGCCTTCGCCGCGGTGGCGGCGGCGCCGAAGGTGACGTCCGAGCAGCTGTAGAAGGCCTCGGGGCTGTCGCTGCGCTGCCACACCTTGTAGACGATGTGGCGGCCGGTCCTGGCCGGGAGGGTGCCGGTGAAGGAGTAGTGGCCGTCGGTCGTGGACCGGGCGGTGGTGTGGACGGCCACGGGCGCCGGGTCCAGGTCCGACCACTTCAGGGGCTGGGTGGGGTCGAAGCCCTGCTTGGTGATGTAGACGGTCATCGTGCCCACGTGCGCCGCCGTCGCCCGGACCTTGAAGCCGAAGGCGCCGGGGGCGACGGCCGTCGCGGGCCAGTCCGTGCGGGCCCAGTCGAGTGCGCGGTACTTCTCGCGGTTGGCCGAGCAGAGCTTGCCGTCCGGGATGACGGCCCGGTGGTTGCCGGCGGCGTTGGCGATGTTGACCTCGTTCCAGTCGTAGAGCGGCTGGGTGCCGGAGTCGGCGACGAGGTCCTTGCACACCTGCGACCTGGGGGTTTCGGGCCCCTCCGCGAAACAGGCGGCGATACGGCTGACGGGGTTGAAGACGGCGCCGTGGGCGCTCGCGGTGCCGGGGGTGAGGCCGACGAGCGCGGCGGCGGACAGGGACAGTGCGGCGGCGCCGGTGGCGGCGGCACGGCGGGGGGACCTCATGCGGCGGCTCTCTCTCGTGCGTGGGGGAGTACGGGGCGAGCGGTGGCACAACGACCTGCGGGCGCGGGCGAGTTGGGGACACGACCGGCCGCCGTAGAGCCTCGCATTGGTCCATACCAATAGGCAAGGGGGTGGCCGGAAAAGCCGGAGCGGCCCCCGGGGTGCCGCCGCACGCCCGGGAGCCGCCGTCCGCGGCTCCGCGCGGAACCGCCGTCCCGCCCGGCCGTGCCCCGAGGCGCCGGGCGGGACGGGCCGTCAGCCGCCGTACGCGAGTGCCTGCACCCGCGAGAGGTCCCCGTTGAAGTGGTTGTGGTCACCGACCGTCGGGCCGGACGAGGTGTACTGCCACATCGTGTAGTACGGCCAGCCGGCCGGGAGTTCGCCGACCTCGGAGGCGTACCGCGCGATCCACAGCGGGTTGGTCGTGCCGAAGCCGGAGTAGTTCCCGGTGCACTGCTTCCACCAGCTCGTGGCGGTGTAGATCACCGCGTCCCGCCCCGTCCGGTACTTGTACCGGTTCAGGAAGTCCCGGATCCACGCGACCATCCCGGTCTGGGTCTTGCCGTAGCAGGTCGCGCCGTACGGGTTCCACTCGATGTCGAGCGCGCCCGGCAGGGTCCTGCCGTCCTTCGACCAGCCGCCGCCGTTGTTCACGAAGTAGTCGGCCTGGGCGGCCCCGCTCGCCGTGTCCGGGGTCGCGAAGTGGTACGCGCCGCGGATCATGCCCACGTTGTACGAGCCGTTGTACTGCTGCGCGAAGTAGGGATTCTTGTAGTACGTGCCTTCGGTGGCCTTCACGTAGGCCCACTTGACGCCGCTGTTCCACAGCGTGGTCCAGGCCACGTTCCCCTGGTGGCTGGAGACGTCCACGCCTTCCGTCTGGACGGCCTGGACCGAGATGCCGCCCGGCCCGCCGTTCCGGCCGTCGTGCTCGATGACGCCCATGCCCATGTAGGCGGTGCCGCGGGCCGGGACCTGGCGGGTGTCCGGGTCGGGAGCGGCGCCGGCCGGGCCGGAGAGGGGGAGGAGGAGGGCCAGGGCCGCGAGGGCGGCGCCGGCGAGGGTCGTTCCGGATCTGCGCACACGCATTGCGTGCCTCCGAAGGCTCGGGTGAGCTCGATGAGCTCCGCGGGGGGAGAGTGCGACGGCATGTCCTGGTGTG
>NZ_JAPSIW010000193.1 GCF_031178505.1 Streptomyces sp.
GCTCGGGCCAGTTGAGCTCCACGTCGTAGTGGTCGGGGTGCAGCACGCCCCGCGCCGTACGGGTCTTCTCCCAGGCGGGGAGCGGGCCGTGACGCTCGGCGAGGTCGGCGGAGGCCTCGTACGCGGCGAGCATGATGCGCTCGGCGATCCGGGTCGACAGGGCCCGCGCGGGGGCCGAGTCGAAGGGCAGCTTGAGCTGGAAGAAGACGTCCTGCAGGCCCATGGCGCCCAGGCCCACCGGCCGCCAGCGGGCGTTGGACCGGCCGGCCTGCTCGGTCGGGTAGAAGTTGATGTCGACGACCCGGTCGAGGAAGGTGACGGCGGTGCGGACGGTCGCGTCGAGCCGCTCCCAGTCGAGGTCGCCGGTGGCCGTGTCCACGAAGGCGCCCAGGTTGACCGAGCCCAGGTTGCAGACGGCGGTCTCGCCGTCGTCCGTGACCTCCAGGATCTCGGTGCACAGGTTGGAGGAGTGGACGGTGTGGCCCGGCTCGGCGGTCTGGTTGGCCGTACGGTTCGAGGCGTCCTTGAAGGTCATCCAGCCGTTGCCGGTCTGCGCCAGCGTCCGCATCATCCGGCCGTACAGGTCGCGGGCCGGCAGCGTCCGGCGGGCCAGGCCCGCGGCCTCCGCCTTGCGGTACGCGGCGTCGAACTCCTCGCCCCACAGGTCCACCAGCTCGGGCACGTCGGCGGGGGAGAACAGCGACCACTCGCCGTCGGCGTTCACCCGGCGCATGAACTCGTCCGGGATCCAGTGCGCCAGGTTGAGGTTGTGCGTCCGGCGGGCGTCCTCGCCCGTGTTGTCGCGGAGCTCCAGGAACTCCTCGATGTCCGCGTGCCAGGTCTCCAGGTAGACGGCGGCGGCGCCCTTGCGGCGGCCGCCCTGGTTGACCGCGGCGACGGAGGCGTCGAGCGTCTTCAGGAAGGGGACGATGCCGTTGGAGTGGCCGTTGGTGCCGCGGATCAGCGAACCGCGGGCACGGATCCGGGAGTAGGAGAGGCCGATGCCGCCCGCGTGCTTGGAGAGGCGCGCGACCTGGTGGTAGCGGTCGTAGATGGAGTCCAGTTCGTCCTGCGGGGAGTCGAGCAGGTAGCAGGAGGACATCTGCGGGTGGCGGGTGCCGGAGTTGAACAGGGTGGGGGAGGAGGGCAGGTAGTCGAGCCGGCTCATCAGCCCGTACAGCGCCGCCACCTCGTCCACGGCCCGGGTGCTGTCGTCCTCGGCGAGGCCGGAGGCGACGCGGAGCATGAAGTGCTGCGGGGTCTCGATCACCTTGCGGGTGATCGGGTGGCGCAGCAGATAGCGGGAGTAGAGGGTGCGCAGGCCGAAGTAACCGAAGCGGTCGTCGGCCGCCGGGTCGACGAGGGCGTCCAGGCGCGCGGCGTGCAGGGCGGCGAAGGCGGCGGTGCGGTCCGCGATCAGGCCTTCGCGGTGACCGACCGCGACGGAGGACGAGAAGGAGACGGCGCCCTGGGAGGCGGCCTCGTCCGCGATCGTGACGGTGAGCAGACGGGCGGCGAGCCGGGAGTACGCGGGGTCCTCGGCGATCAGGCCGGCGGCGGCCTCGGTGGCCAGCTCGCGCAGCTCCGCCTCGTCGGAGGCGGCGCTCCGGCCGCGCAGCGCGGCGGCGGCGACCTTGCCGGGGTCGGTGTCGGGGAGGTCGGCGGTCAGCTCGGTCAGGGTCCGCAGCAGTACGGTCCCGGGTCCGTCGCTCTCGTTACCGTCGCTCTCGATCGCGGTGGCCGGATCGGCGGGCGCGATGGTCACGTGGGGCTCTCCCTCGCTCGGCTCGGGGCCACGGGGAGGGAAGGCGGGCAGGCGGGCGGCCGTGGGCACACGGGCGCTCCGCGTCCACCGGCCCACTCCACGAGGCCCGGACGTCTGTGGCACCCGGAACGGAAGGACCGGGCGCACCGTCGGCAGGTCCTCGGACTCACCTCGTACGAACAGGTACAAGACACACCGTTGCGGGACAGTTCCGGATTCGCGCCGGATTCCCCTGCGTCGACAGCGAGCATGAGCATACATGTGGGGGGCACCGCTCGCGGCACCCCCCACATGTTGTGTCCCCGTGTCAGTGCGTCTCGGCGCCGACCTTCGGGAGTTCGGTCTGGACACCGGGGTCGCCGGCGTCGGCCGTGTAGTCCGACGGGGAGGTCTCGTCGACGCCGTCGGGGGCCTTGACCGCCCGCAGGACGAGGGTCAGGACGACCGTGACGAGGACGTTGAGGACGAAGGCGGTGAGGCCGATGTAACCGATCTCGCCGATGCCCGGGATCTCGGCGGAGGAGCCGCCGAAGTGCTTCTGGGTCGGGCTGGCCACGCCGTACGCGGCGGCCGTGCCGTACACCATGCCGACGGCCCAGCCGCCGACCAGCGCCCAGCGGTGGAACCAGCGGGTGAAGAGACCGCCGACCAGGGCCGGGAAGGTCTGGAGGATCCAGATGCCGCCCAGGAGCTGGAAGTTGATCGCGACCGTCTTGTCCATGGTGAGGACGAAGGCGAGCGCGCCGACCTTCACCAGGAGCGACACCAGCTTGGAGACCTTGGTCTCCTGGGCCGGGGTGGCGTCCGGCTTGATGAAGTCCTTGTAGATGTTGCGGGTGAAGAGGTTGGCCGCGGCGATCGACATGATCGCGGCCGGGACGAGCGCGCCGATGCCGATCGCGGCGAAGGCGATGCCCGCGAACCAGTCCGGGAACATGTTCTCGAACAGCTGCGGGATGGCGAGCTGGCCGTTCTTGACCTGGATACCGGCGGCGATGGCCATGAAGCCGAGGACTGCGAGCAGGCCGAGCATCAGCGAGTACAGCGGCAGGATCGTGGTGTTGCGGCGGATCACCTCACGGCTGCGCGAGGACAGCGTCGCCGTGATGGAGTGCGGGTACATGAACAGCGCGAGCGCGGAGCCGAGCGCCAGCGTCGCGTACGTCCACTGGCTGGCGTCGCCCGGCACCAGCGCGCCGCGCGGCTTGCCCGTGGCCTCGTTGGTCTGCCCGAACGCCTCGCCCGCCTTGGCGAAGATCTCGTCGAAGCCACCCAGCTTGATCGGGATGTAGATGATCGCCACCGCGATGACGATGTAGATCAGGGTGTCCTTGACGAAGGCGATGAGCGCCGGGGCGCGCAGACCCGAGGAGTAGGTGTACGCGGCCAGCACGCCGAAGGCGATCAGCAGCGGCAGGTCCTTGATGAACCAGTGCGTGTTCTCGCCGCCGCCGACGCCCATCACGTCCAGGACGGCCTGGATGCCGACCAGCTGGAGCGCGATGTACGGCATGGTGGCGAGGAGACCGGTCAGGGCGACCGCCAGCGACAGGCCCTTGGAGCCGAAGCGGCCCCGGACGAAGTCGGAGGTGGTCACGTACCCGTGCTTGTGCGAGACCGACCAGAGGCGCGGCAGGAAGGTGAAGATCAGCGGGTAGACCAGGATCGTGTACGGCACGGCGAAGAAGCCGGCCGCGCCCGCCGCGTAGACGGCCGCCGGGACGGCGACGAAGGTGTACGCGGTGTACAGGTCGCCGCCGAGCAGGAACCAGGTGACCCAGGTGCCGAACGAGCGGCCGCCCAGCCCCCATTCGTCGAGGCTCTGCTCGTTCTCCGCCCTGCGCCAGCGGGAGGCGAGGAAGCCCATGACCGTGACGGCCAGGAAGAAGAAGATGAAGACGGCGAGCGCGACGCCGTTCACGCCGTCCTTCATCGCGCGTCACCCCCCTGCCGGGTGCGGCGGCCACGCTGGTCGTGCTGCCACAGCTTGTACGCGACCATGGTGAGCGCGGTCGAGATCAGCACCCAGAGCATCTGGTACCAGTAGAAGAACGGGACGCCCGCGAGGGTGGGCTCGACCTTCGCGTAGGAGCTCACCCACAGCATCGCGACGAACGGGGCGAACAGGCAGATCCCGATGACCACGCGGAGCGGCGTGATGAGGGGTTGTTTCCCTTGTGTGGTTCTCTGAGCCGTTTCTGGCATGGCGAATTCCCGTCCCCTCGCTGATCACCTCGTAATGCCGAGGAAATCTAGGGGACGGGTCCGCTGTATGGAACCCCTGTCCGGATAACGGATGGGAGAGTGTCAGAGCGCCTTCTGGGCGGACACCCGGGAGGGGGTTTTCCGCCGGGGAGGGAAAGGGCGGTGGTCTGGACCGGTGGCGGTACCGGTTTCAGTCGGTGGGGCGCTTGAGACGCGCCACGAACTTGTACCGGTCGCCGCGGTAGACCGAGCGCACCCACTCCACCGGCTCGCCCTGCGCGTCCCGCGAGTGGCGGGACAGCATCAGCATCGGCAGGCCCACGTCCGTACCGAGCAGGCCGGCCTCGCGCGGGGTGGCGAGGGAGGTCTCGATGGTCTCCTCGGCCTCGGCGAGGTGGACGTCGTAGACCTCGGCCAGGGCCGTGTAGAGCGAGGTGTACTTCACCAGGGAGCGGCGCAGCGCGGGGAAGCGCTTGGCCGAGAGGTGGGTGGTCTCGATGGCCATCGGCTCGCCGCTCGCCAGGCGCAGCCGCTCGATCCGCAGCACCCGGCCGCCGGCGGTGATGTCGAGCAGGCCGGCGAGGGTGTCGTCGGCGGTGACGTAGCCGATGTCCAGGAGCTGGGAGGTGGGCTCCAGGCCCTGGGCCTTCATGTCCTCGGTGTAAGAGGTGAGTTGGAGGGCCTGGGAGACCTTGGGCTTGGCGACGAAGGTGCCCTTGCCCTGGATGCGCTCCAGGCGCCCTTCGACCACCAGCTCCTGGAGGGCCTGGCGCACGGTGGTGCGCGAGGTGTCGAACTCGGCGGCCAGCGTGCGCTCCGGGGGGACCGGGGTGCCGGGCGGGAGGGTCTCCGTCATGTCGAGGAGATGGCGCTTGAGCCGGTAGTACTTGGGCACGCGCGCGGTGCGGGTGACCGCCCCGGTCTCTGTCTCGGTGCTGCCCGCCTCCGTGGCCATGGCCTGCCTTCCCGACTCCTGTGCTGCTGCCGTCACCGGCTCCTCCGTCTGTCGCGGCTCACATGGTGGCACGGTTCACCCGCCACCACGGTTTCTCCTGCCGACACATGCCGGTACGGCCGGAGGAGTCGTGCCCTGCCTTCTTATACACCGAGGAACGGCCTGTTGGTCTAGGCCATTGCGAGCCCAGCCGTCCCCGCATGCGCATTCTCCCCTCCGGCCCGTCCGGGTGGCGGGTGAGGAGGGCGAGATGTCGGTCCGATAACGGACGCCGGTACCCCTCCTGCGCACTCTTGACACCCCAAAAGGTCTAGGCCAAGCTCCGGGTACTGGTCTAAACCATTAATGACCAGGTCCCGGCCCCACAGCATTACTCGACGTATGTCTTCGCGCGGTGGGCAGGGGGGTTGCAGGCATCCCTGAGGAGGGTGGCGTGAAGCGCAAGCTCATCGTGGCGATCGGTGTCGCGGGCATGATGGCCGGTATCGCGGCGTGCGGTGGCTCGGAGTCCGGCGACAAGGCCGGCGGCGAGGCCAAGGAGCTCACCGTCTGGCTGACGGTCGACGCCCAGAACAACTGGCCGGAGCTGGTCAAGGCCGCCGACGACGCGGTCGCCAAGAAGCACCCGGGCATCAAGATCAAGCACGAGTACTACGGCTGGCCGGACAAGAACACCAAGCTGGACGCGGTGCTCGCCACCGACAAGGCTCCGGATGTTGTCGAAATGGGCAACACCGAGATGATCAGCTACATGGCCAAGGGTGCCTTCGCCGAGGTCGACCCGTCGAAGTTCGCGAACTCCGACAAGTGGCTCGACGCCCTCAAGGACTCCGTCACCTACAACGGCAAGACCTACGGCGTCCCCTACTACGCCGGTGGCCGCGTGGGCACCTGGCGCAAGGACATCGCCGCCGAGGCCGGTGTCAAGGCCGCCCCCAAGACCTGGGCCGAGCTGACCGCCGCCCTCGACGCCATCCAGAAGAAGAAGGGCGACAAGTTCAGCGCCTGGTACCAGCCGTCGCCGGACTGGTACGCCGCGATGTCCTTCGTCTACGACGCCGGCGGCTCCATCGCCAAGCAGGACGGCGAGACCTGGAAGGCGAACCTCTCCTCGCCGGAGTCCGTCAAGGGCCTCACCGAGTACAAGAACATCCTCGACAAGTACATGCACGGCGACAAGACGAAGGACGAGTCCGACCGTCCCGTCGTCTTCGGCCAGGGCAAGTCCGCCACCATCTTCGCCGCCGGCTGGGAGGGCGCCACCGCCGCCGACCCCAAGTCCGACAAGGTCGGCGGGCTGAAGGACAAGCTCGAGAACTTCGTGATGCCCGGCCCGAACGGCAAGAACCTCCCGGTCTTCCTCGGCGGCTCCGACCTGGCCATCCCGGTCAAGTCCAAGGCGCAGGGCGTCGCCGCCGAGTGGATCGCCGCCTTCACCGGCGCGGAGGGCCAGAAGGGCCTCGTCGCCAAGGGCAACCTGCCCAACAACAAGGCCGACCTCGCCCCGCTCAAGAGCGACCCGGCCACCGCCGTCCCGGCCACCGCGGCCGAGTCGAGCTGGTTCGTTCCGACCGCCCCCGGCTGGGGCCAGGTCGAGAAGGCCCAGACCCTCAAGACGATGCTCATCGACATCGCCAAGGGCAAGCCGGTGGACCAGGCCGCCAAGGAGGCGGACGCCGCGATCGACAAGGTCATCAACACCAAGTGACCTTCGGGCAGGGCCCCGTCCGACGGCGGGGCCCTGCCGCCCGTATCACGAGAGGGACCGCTGAGGAGCACGGGATGAGTGCCGCAGACACAACCACCGCGAAGGTGCCGCCGGCGCGGCAATCGCCACCCCCCGGCCCCGCGGCCGGTACCCCGGGCAAGCCCGGCAAGAAGTCGAACGGCGGAGCCGGCATCCCATGGCTGCTGCTCGCGCCCTGCCTGACCGTCCTGCTCCTGGTGCTCGGCTACCCGCTCGTGCGGCTCGTCACCCTCTCCTTCCAGAAGTTCGGGCAGCCCCAGCTGTGGGGCTTCCAGGAAGCGGAGTCGGCCGGGCTCGACAACTTCACCAAGATCCTCGGTGACGCGGAGTTCTGGGCCGTCGTCCTGCGCACGGTCCTCTTCGCGGCCGGCGCGGTCGTCGTCACGATGGTCCTCGGCATGCTGATCGCCCTGCTTCTCCAGCGGGTCTCCGGCTGGGTCAAGGCGCTCATCAACATCGTGCTCGTGGCCAGCTGGGGCATGCCCATCATCGTCGCCACCGCCATCTTCAAGTGGCTGTTCGACGCGGACTACGGCGTCCTCAACTGGCTCCTGAGCAAGCTCCCCGGCGTCGACATGATCGGCCACAACTGGTTCGCCAGCGGCCCCCAGGGCCTCGCCGTCATCATGCTCCTCGTCGTCTGGGGCGCCGTCCCCTTCGTCGTCATCACCCTCAGCGCCGGCCTCACCCAGGTGCCGAAGGAACTCGAAGAGGCGGCCCGGCTCGACGGCGCCGGCGCCTGGGGCGTCTTCCGCTTCGTCACCCTGCCCGTCCTCAAGCCGATCATCGTGATGCTGACGACCCTCTCGGTGATCTGGGACATGGGCGTCTTCCCGCAGGTCTACGTGATGCGCAACGGCCACCCCGAGCCGGAGTTCCAGCTCCTCACCACGTACTCCTTCGACCGGGCGTTCGTCGTGAACGACTACGGCACCGGCTCCGCGATCGCGCTCGTCACGGTCGTCCTGCTCCTCGGCGTCGTCGCCGTCTACATGCGCCAGATGCTCAAGATCGGAGATGTGGAGTGAGCGCCGCCAACACCTCCGCGGGCACCGCCGTCAAGGCCCCCGCCGCCCCCGGTCCGGCCTCCGCGCAGGCCCCGGCACCGGCCCCGGTCCGGGCCGCCCGGCGCCCCGGCCGGTCCAAGCTCGGCTGGAACCTGCTCGGCCTGCTCGTCGTCCTCACCGCCGGCTTCCCGGTCTACTGGATGGTCAACACGGCCTTCAAGCCGGCCAAGGACGCCATCGACCCCGACCCGCACTTCTTCCCCTCGGCCTTCACGCTCGAGAACTTCGAGCGCGCCCTCGACATCGCGGACTTCTGGGGACCGGTCCTCCGCAGCCTCGTCGTCTCGCTCGTCGTGGTCGTCATCGGCATCGCGGTCGGCCTGCTCGCCGCCCTCGCGATCTCCCGCTTCGC
This sequence comes from Streptomyces sp., assembly GCF_031178505.1. Taxonomy (GTDB): domain Bacteria; phylum Actinomycetota; class Actinomycetes; order Streptomycetales; family Streptomycetaceae; genus Streptomyces; species Streptomyces gulbargensis. The sequence goes on from NZ_JAPSIW010000193.1 coordinate 8,092, forward strand.
CTTCCGCGGCCGCAAGATCGTGATCGTCGGCATTCTCGCGGTGCAGATGGTCCCGCTGGTCGCCATGATCATCCCGGTCTTCCTGCTCCTCAACGACCTGGGCCAGTACGACAAGCTCAGCGGCCTGATCATCACCTACCTGACCTTCATCCTCCCCTTCACGGTGTGGACCCTGCGCGGCTTCATCGTGAACATCCCGAAGGAGCTGGAGGAGGCCGCCCAGGTCGACGGCTGCACCCGCACCGGAGCGTTCATCCGGGTCGTCTTCCCGCTGCTCGCCCCCGGCATGGTCGCCACCTCGGTCTACGGCTTCATCCAGGCCTGGAACGAGTACCTGTACGCCCTGATGCTGATGAGCCAGCAGAACCAGACGGCCACCGTGTGGCTCGGCAACTTCATCACCAAGAACGGCACCGAGTACGCCCCCATGATGGCCGGCTCGACCATGATGGCCGTGCCCATCGTGATCCTCTTCCTCCTTGTCCAGCGCAAGATGGCCGCGGGCCTCACGGCCGGTGCGGTGAAGGGATAACGGCGCCCCATGACCACTCTCGTAACCGGCACCGACACGCTGACGCGGGACGCCCTCACGGTGCTCCAGCCGGGCTTCGTCGGCACCACCGCCCCCGACTGGCTCCTCCGCCGCATCGGCGAGGGACTCTCCTCCGTGGGCCTCTTCGGACGGAACATCGTCGACCCCGAACAGCTCGCCGCGCTCACCGCGCGCCTGCGGGCCGAACGGGACGACGTCCTCGTCGCCATCGACGAGGAGGGCGGTGACGTCACCCGCCTGGAGGTCAACCAGGGGTCCTCCTTCCCCGGGAACTACGCCCTCGGCAGCGTCGACGACGTCGAGCTGACCCGGGCCGTCGCCCGGGAACTCGGCCGTCGGCTCGCCGCCTGCGGTGTCGACCTCAACTGGGCCCCCTCGGCGGACGTGAACTCCAACGCCGCCAACCCGGTCATCGGCGTCCGCTCCTTCGGCGCCGACCCCGACCTGGTCGCCCGCCACACCGTGGCCTACGTCGACGGTCTCCAGGGCGTCGGTGTCGCCGCCTGCACCAAGCACTTCCCCGGGCACGGCGACACGAGCGTGGACTCGCACCACGCCCTGCCCCGGATCGATGTGGACCTCGCCACACTGCACACCCGTGAGCTGGTACCTTTCCGCGCCGCCATCGCCGCCGGTACCAAAGCGGTCATGAGCGCGCATATCCTGCTCTCCGCGCTCGACCCCGAGCGGCCGGCCACCCTGAGCCCGCAGATCCTCACCGGTCTGCTCCGCCAGGAACTGGGCTTCGAGGGGCTCATCGTCACCGACGGCATGGAGATGCGGGCCGTCGCGGCGACGTACGGCATCGAGCGCGGCTCCGTCCTCGCGATCGCCGCGGGCGCCGACGCCATCTGCGTCGGCGGCGGGCTGGCCGACGAGGACACCGTACTGCGGCTTCGGGACGCCCTCGTCGACGCCGTACGGACCGGTGAACTGCCCGAGGAGCGGCTGGCGGACGCCGCGGCGCGCGTGCGCGCCCTGGCGTCCTGGACCCAGGCGCACCGGGCCAGGGGGGCTGCATCGGTGCCGGGCGCGGCGTCACAGGAGGGGACCGCGCCCGGCGCCGACATCGGACTCGTCGCCGCCCGCCGGGCCCTGACGGTGACCCGGGGGGAGCGGCCGTACACGCCGATGACCACCGCTCCCTACGTGGCCGCCTTCACCCCCGTCGCCAACTTCGCCGTGGGCGACGAGACCCCGTGGGGCATCGCCGCCGAGCTGGAGCGCCTGCTTCCCGGCACGGAGACCGGCTCGTACGCCGACGGC
>NZ_JAPSIW010000194.1 GCF_031178505.1 Streptomyces sp.
TGGTTCTCCATGCAAGGGGTGATCGGACGATGGACGCGGAATCCGCCGAACTGAGGGTGCTCGACGCCGCCCGGCGGCTGTTCGACGAACGCGGGGTGCAGGCGGTCGGCATGGACGCCATCCGCGGCGCCTCCGGGGTCTCCCTGAAGCGCCTCTACCAGGTCTTCCCGTCCAAGGATCTGCTGGTCGAGGCGGTGCTGCGGCGCCGCGACGAGGAGGTGCGGGAGTCCCTGACCGCGCACGGCGCCCGGATCGCCGACGGGCCGTACGAGCGGGTCCTCGCGGTCTTCGACTGGCTCGCCGACTGGTTCGCGGAGCCCGGCTTCCGGGGCTGCGCCTTCATCAACACCTTCGGGGAGCTGGGCGGGGTCGCCCCGGCGGTGGCGGCCGTCGCCCGGGACCACAAGGAGGCGCTGCGGTCCTACTTCGCGGAGCAGACGGACGCCCTCGGCCTCCCGCCGGTCCTCGCCGGCCAGCTCGCCCTGCTGGCCAACGGCGCCATGGCCGTCGCGGGCATCACGGGCGGCACGGAGCCCGCCGCCGAGGCCAAGGAGGCCGCCCGCGTCCTCCTCGGCGCCGCCCGGTAGACCCCGGGGCCGGGAACGCGGAGGGGCCCGCCCGGCAGTGCCGGACGGGCCCCTCCCCCGAGTACGGGACGCGTCAGTCGTCGCCCTGCAGGATCGACAGCAGACGCAGCATCTCCAGGTAGATCCACACCAGGGTCATGGTGAGACCGAAGGCGGCCAGCCAGGCCTCCTCGCGCGGCGCGCCGTAGTTCACGCCGTCCTCGACCTGCTTGAAGTCGAGGGCGAGGAAGCAGGCGCCCAGGATCACGCCGATGACACCGAAGAGGATGCCGAGGCCACCGCTGCGGAAGCCGAGGCCGTCACCGCCCGCGAAGACGGAGAACAGCAGGTTGGCCACCATGAGCAGCAGGAAGCCCATGGCCGCGGCCATCACGAAGCCGTAGAAGCGGCGGTTGACGCGGATCCAGCCGAGCTTGTAGGCCACGAGCACACCGGCGAAGACCGCCATGGTGCCCAGGACCGCCTGGATGACGACGCCGTCCGCGATGTAGGTCGAGACGGCGGCCGAGATCACGCCGAGGAAGACGCCCTCGAAGGCCGCGTAGCCCAGGATCAGCGCCGGCGACGGCTTGCGCTTGAAGGACTGCACCAGCGACAGGACCAGGGCGACCAGGGCCGCGCCGATGGCGATGCCGTAGGACTTGCCCAGGTTCGCCGGGTCGACCGGCAGCAGCAGCCAGGACAGGACGGCGGTGACCACGACCGTGCCGAGCGTCATGGCCGTACGGCTCACGACGTCGTCGATCGTCATCACGTTGCCGCGGGCCTGCTGCGGGGCGCCGAGCTGCGTGTCCTGGGGGGCGTACGGGTTGGTCGCGTACGGGTTCGCCGCGCCCTCGGCGTACGGGTTACCGGTGGCGTAGGGGTTGGTTCCGACGGCGGGGCCCCCGGCCTGCGGCTGCTGCGCGTTGAAGCCCGCGTAGCCGTTGTCGCGGCTGAACCCCCGTCGCGAGAAGACCGGGTTGCTGCTCCTCATCTCACTCCTCCATGGCGGGCCGTACTGCACGGCCCTGCGTCAAGGGTAATGCGTAGGCAAAAGAAACTCTCTAGTGCTCGGGGAGGATCTTTTACCCGGAGAAGCCGGGCGGGAACAGGGACGGGCCCGGTGAGAGGAGTGAAGGGGGCGAAGGAGGGAGTGGGCCGGGCCTCAGGGGTCCCCTGGGCCCGGTGGTGCCCGGAACCGGACTCGAACCGGTACGGCCCGAAGGCCAGCGAGGTTTAAGCTCGCCGTGTCTGCAATTCCACCATCCGGGCTTGCCGCGAAGCTCCGCGTTGGCACAGGAGCCTATCGGGACCGCATCCCTCGTTCAGAGGAACATCGGTCCGATGTTGTCTTATTTTATTGACGCCTGAGGGTGCGTCAGCGCAGGTGGGGGCCGGTTCGGCCGACTGTGACGGGGGTCGCAGGCGCAAAGCCCCACCCCTGGAATGACGAAAACTCGTCGCAGGTCTGTCACCTTCGTCTCAGGGGCGCCGTCATACCTCAGGAGGAGGGTGGGCGGCCCCGGTCCGACTCGAGAGGGCCCCGGGAACGGGCACACGGGCGGACGACCCGGCCCGGAACGCTCGACACGATGGAGTGGTTCCCGAAAGCCGCAGTGACAGGAGTCCCCCTCGTGACTACCACCCCGACCGTGCCCCGCGCCACCGCGGTGGCCGCCCGCGCCACGGATCTCTCCAAGGTCTACGGACAGGGCGAGACCCAGGTGGTCGCGCTCGACCGGGTCAGCGTGGACTTCCGGCAGGGCGAGTTCACCGCGATCATGGGTCCGTCCGGTTCCGGCAAGTCGACGCTCATGCACTGCGTCGCCGGCCTGGACTCCTTCTCCTCCGGCTCGGTACGGATCGGTGAGACCGAGCTGTCCACGCTGAAGGACAAGCAGCTCACCCAGCTGCGCCGGGACAAGATCGGCTTCATCTTCCAGGCGTTCAACCTGCTGCCGACGCTGACGGCCCTGGAGAACATCACGCTGCCGATGGACATCGCCGGCCGCAAGGCCGATCAGCAGTGGGTCCGGCAGGTCATCGACATGCTGGGGCTCTCGGGCCGGCTCAGCCACCGCCCCACCGAGCTCTCCGGCGGCCAGCAGCAGCGCGTGGCCGTGGCCCGCGCGCTGGCCTCCCGCCCCGAGATCATCTTCGGGGACGAGCCGACCGGAAACCTGGACTCGCGCTCCGGCGCCGAGGTGCTGGGCTTCCTGCGGAACTCGGTGCGCGAGCTCGGCCAGACCGTCGTCATGGTCACCCACGACCCGGTGGCCGCCTCCTACGCCGACCGCGTGATCTTCCTCGCGGACGGCCGGATCGTGGACGAGATGCTGAGCCCGACGGCGGACGGCGTGCTCGACCGCATGAAGGCCTTCGACGCCAAGGGCCGCACGAGCTGACGCGCGGGCACCGGAACCGGACTCGAACCGGTACGGCCCCGCCCCGCGCCCCGCGCCCCCCGACCTCCGTCCGTCCCACCCTTCCGTTCAGGACACCCCATGTTCCGTACCGCCCTGCGCAACGTGCTCGCGCACAAGGCGAGACTGCTGATGACCGTCCTCGCCGTGATGCTCGGCGTGGCCTTCGTCTCCGGCACCCTCGTCTTCACCGACACCCTCTCCCAGGCCTTCCGCAACCAGTCGGCGAAGAGCTACGACGACGTCGCCGTCGCCGTCGAGATGCACCCGAACCCCGAGGCCGGGCAGGCCCCCGGCCTCTCCCGGAAGGACGTCGACGAGGTCGCCGGGCTCGACGGGGTCGCCTCCGTCACCCCGCGCGTCGGCGGCTTCGCGGGTGTGCCCGACAAGAACGGCAAGCTGATCGGCGTCGGCTGGTCCAACAAGGGCACCAACTTCGCCCCCGGCAAGGACGGCAAGGACCGCGCGTACGCCTTCGTCTCGGGCAGCGGCCCGGTCCGCGCCGACCAGATCGCGCTCGACCGGGCCTCCGCGGACAAGGGCGGCTACAAGGTCGGCGACACCGTCCGCGTGGCCACCAACGGCCCGGTGAAGGAGTACACCCTCTCCGGCGTCTTCACCACCGAGGACGGCGCCGTCAACGCCGGCGGCAGCCTCGTCCTCTTCGAGACCGCCGTGGCCCAGAAGCTCTACCTGAAGCCCGGGTACTTCCAGGAGCTGACCGTCACGGCCACCTCCGGCGCGCAGGCGGACAAGCTGCTCGACGAGGTCGTGAAGGTGATCCCGAAGGAGGCCACCGCCCAGACCGGGCAGGCCCTCGCCGACCGGCAGGCCAAGGACATCGAGGCCGGACTCGGCGCTCTCAACCAGGTGCTCCTGGGCTTCGCGGGCATCGCGCTCTTCGTCGGCGTCTTCCTCATCGCCAACACCTTCACGATGCTGGTCGCCCAGCGCACCAAGGAACTGGCCCTGATGCGCGCGGTCGGCGCCTCGCGCAAGCAGATCACCCGCTCCGTCCTCGCCGAGGCCGGCCTGGTCGGTCTGGTCGCCTCGGCCGTCGGCCTCGGCCTGGGCGTCGGCCTGGCGGTCGCGCTCCGGTCGGCCATGAACGCCTTCGACCTGAAGATCCCGGCCGGCGGCCTGGTCGTCGGCCCCACCCCCGTCGTCTCGGCGTTCGCCGTCGGCGTCCTGATCACCATGCTCGCCGCCTGGCTGCCCGGCCGCCGCGCCGCGAAGATCCCGCCGGTCGCCGCCATGAACAGCGTGCACGCCACCGCGAGCACCAAGTCGCTCGTTCTGCGGAACTCCATCGGTGCCGCGCTCACCGCGCTCGGCGTCGTCCTGATCGTGCTCGGCGCGGGCAAGGGCGGCGACGACGGCCGCATGCTCATCGCGGGCGGCGCGTTCCTCACCCTCATCGGCGTGATCGTGCTGATCCCGATGCTGTCGCGGCCCGTGATCGCCCTGATCCGCCCCCTCTTCGTCGGCCTGTTCGGCATCTCCGGCAAGCTCGCCGGCCTGAACGCGGTCCGCAACCCGCGCCGCACCGGCGCCACCGCCTCCGCGCTCGCCATCGGCCTCACCCTGGTCACCGGCCTGTCGGTGATCGGCGCGACCGTCGGCTCGGCCATCGACAAGATGACCGTCGACCAGATCAAGGCCGACTACATGGTGGTCATGGCCAGCGGCGACAGCCTGGGCGAGGAGGCCATCACCGCCCTCGCGAAGGCCCCCGGCGTCACGGCCGTCTCCCCGCAGCAGGCCGGTGCCCTGGAGATCAAGGGGGACTACGTCTCGGCCTCCGGCGTCACCCCCGGCGACATCGAGAAGGTTCTCAACCTCCACGTCGTGCACGGCTCGCTGGCCTCGCTCAAGGAGGGGCGGATCGCGGTCGCCGACAAGACCGCCGAGAAGCGCGGCCTGAAGGTCGGCGACACGGTCCCGGTCGAGTACCTGGACAAGGCCAAGGGCAAGCTGACCGTCGGCGCGATCTACGAGGAGAGCGAGTTCGTCTCCCCCGTCATGATCGACCGCAAGCTGATCAACGCCCACGAGCAGCAGCCCTACACGCGGGAGGTCTACGTCGCGATGGACGGCGGCGCCTCCGACGCCAACGCCAAGGCGCTGTCGAAGGCCATGGGCGACAACCCGGGCATCACGGTGATGGACCACAAGGACATCCGCGACGCCTTCGGCGGCCCGATCAACATGCTCCTGAACATCGTGTACGGCCTGCTGGGCATGGCCCTGATCATCGCCGTCCTCGGTGTCGTCAACACCCTCGCGATGTCCGTCTTCGAGCGCCAGCAGGAGATCGGCATGCTCCGCGCGATCGGTCTCGACCGGCGCCGGGTGAAGCGGATGGTCCGCCTGGAGGCCGTGGTCATCTCGGTGTTCGGCGCGGTCGTCGGCATCGGCCTGGGCGCGTTCCTCGGCTGGGCGCTCGGCGAGACGTTCAAGGCCAGCCTGCCGGGCTACGCCCTGGTCCTGCCCTGGGAGCGGATCGGTCTCTTCCTGGTCCTGGCCGGTCTGGTCGGCGTCCTCGCCTCGCTGTGGCCGGCCCGCAGCGCGGCGAAGCTGAACATGCTCGCCGCCATCAAGGCCGAGTAGCCGCCCCGCACCACCGCGAAGGGCCGGTCTCCCCCGCACACGGGAGACCGGCCCTTCCGGCCGTCCGGCGCCCGTCAGTCCCGCTCGTCCCAGACGCGCGGGCGCAGCGGCAGGCCGCTGGTCCCGGCCGCCGGGGTCTTCACGGCCAGGAACTGGTTGACGCCGATCCGGTTGCGCTCGAAGGCGAGGGCGGAGGCGGCCATGTAGAGCCGCCAGACCCTCGCCCGGCCGGGCGAGGTGAGGCGGACCGCGCGGTCCCACTCCTTCTCCAGGTTGGCGACCCAGCGGCGCAGCGTGAGGGCGTAGTGCTCGCGGATCGCCTCCACGTCGCGGACCTCGAACCCGGCGTCCTCCAGGATGCCCAGGGTGCGGCCCATGGGGGCGAGTTCGCCGTCGGGGAAGACGTACGCGTCGATGAAGGGGTCGACCTCGTAGGCCTCCTCGTCGGGCTCGGGACGGCGGGAGATCTGGTGGTTCAGGAGCCGGCCGCCGGGCTTGAGGAGCCCGTACAGGGTGTCGGCGTACGCGCGGTAGCGGACCGCGCCGACGTGTTCGGCCATGCCGATGGAGGAGATCGCGTCGTACGGTCCGTCGGTGACGTCCCGGTAGTCCTGGACGCGGATCTCGACCCGGTCGGCGAGGCCCTCCTCGGCGACGCGCTTGCGGGCGAAGGCGGCCTGTTCGCGGGAGAGGGTGACGCCGACGACGCGGGCGCCGTACTCGCGGGCGGCGTGGAGGGCCATGGAGCCCCAGCCGCAGCCCACGTCGAGCAGCCGGTCGCCCTCACGGAGGTTCAGTTTGCGGGCGATCAGGTCGAGTTTGTCCCGCTGGGCGTCCTCCAGGGTGCCGCCCTCGGTCCAGTAGGCGCAGGAGTAGACCATGGAGGGGCCGAGGACCAGTTCGTAGAAGTCGTTGCCGACGTCGTAGTGGTGGCTGATCGCCTGCTTGTCCCGGCGTTTGGTGTGGCGTCCGCCGGTGCGGCCGCGGATCTCCTCGGCGGGCGGCGGCGGGGGCGGCAGGGGCCCGGCGAGCCGGAGCAGGGCCCCCGCGGCGGCGCGCAGGCGGGGGTCGCGGGCGGAGGCGAGGAGGCCGCGGCTCTCGTCGGTGCGCTCCCAGATCAGTCCGGCGAGCCGGTCCAGGACCGCGTAGAGGTCGCCCTCGACGTCGATCTCGCCGGCCACCCAGGCGCGGGCCAGGCCGACTTCGCCCGGTTTCCAGATCATCCGGCGCAGCGCGCGGCGGTCGCGGAGGACCAGGACGGGGCCGTCCGCGGGGCCGGATTCGCTGCCGTCCCAGGCCCGCACCCGTACCGGGAACGGCTCTCCCAGCAGGTCCTCGGCCAGTCTCGTCAGCCGCGTCGCGGCGTCGGCCATGGTGCAACACCTCCGTGATCTCGTACCCCAGAAATGCCTGTCACCAAGGGAACACCGTCCGTGGGCGTTCCGAGTCCCGGCGCAACGCAAGGAGTCGGCAAAACACGCGAAGGGCCGTCCGCACCACGGATGGCGGACGGCCCTTCGGGGACGAGCGGGGTGCTGCTGCTTACGAGGCCTTGGCCTTCTCCTGCGCCGGGGCGGCCGGCGCGGGGGCGGGCTTGGCCGCCTCGTAGAACTCCTCGCGCGGCGTCTCCATGGCGCCGAGCGAGACGACCTCGCGCTTGAGGAACATGCCGAGGGTCCAGTCGGCGAAGACGCGGATCTTGCGGTTCCAGGTCGGCATGGCCATGCCGTGGTAGCCACGGTGCATGTACCAGGCGAGCCGGCCCTTGAGCTTGATCTTCACCTTGCCCATGACGATCATCGCGACGCCCTTGTGCAGGCCGAGGCCGGCGACGGCGCCCTTGTTGGCGTGCGCGTACTCCTTCTGCGGGAAGCCGCGCATGCCCGCCACCACGTTGTCGCCGAGGACCTTGGCCTGGCGCAGGGCGTGCTGGGCGTTCGGCGGGCACCAGGCGTTCGGGTTGCCCGCGCGGCGGCCGACCATGTCGGGGACCTGGGCGTTGTCACCCGCGGCCCACGCGTAGTCGAGACCGTTGATCTGGAGCTTCTCGTTGCAGTCGACGTGGCCGCGGGGGCCGAGCGGCAGACCGAAACGGGCGAGGGCCGGGTTCGGCTTGACGCCGGCGGTCCACACGATCGTGTTGGAGTCGACCTCGAGGCCGTTCTTCAGCACGACGTGGCCGTCGACGCAGGAGTCCATGGAGGTCTCGAGGTAGATCTCGATCCCGCGGCTCTCCAGGTGCTCCTTGCCGTACTGGCCGAGCTTGGGGCCGACCTCGGGGAGGATCTTGTCGGCCGCGTCGACCAGGATGAAGCGCATGTCCTCGCGCGACACGTTCTGGTAGTACTTCGCGGCGTCGCGGGCCATGTCCTCGACCTCGCCGATCGTCTCGGCACCGGCGAAGCCACCGCCGACGAAGACGAAGGTCAGGGCCTTGCGGCGGACCTCCTCGTCGGTGGTCGAGTCGGCCTTGTCGAGCTGCTCGAGGACGTGGTTGCGCAGGCCGATGGCCTCCTCGATGCCCTTCATGCCGATGCCCTGCTCGGCGAGGCCGGGGATCGGGAAGGTACGGGAGACGGCGCCCATCGAGATGACCAGGTAGTCGAACGGCAGCTCGTACGCCTCGCCGACGAGCGGCGCGATCGTGGCGACCTTGCGGTCCTGGTCGATGGTGGTGACCCGACCGGTGAGCACCTCGGCTCCGCGAACGACGCGCCGCAGCGGGACGACGACGTGTCGCGGGGAGATGCTGCCGGCGGCGGCTTCGGGGAGGAAGGGCTGGTAGGTCATGTACGACCGCGGGTCGACGACCGTGACGGTCGCCTCGCCGAAGCGCATCTTCTTGAGGATGCGCCGAGCTGCGTACAGGCCTACGTACCCACCGCCTACTACGAGGATCCTGGGACGCTCCGTGGTGCTCATGCCATCGAGTATCCACCCCGTTGGAGGGGGGTGCTCGTGCGCCCCTTCACAAGGTCCGGGGATACCTCTGCTACACTGCGCGGCCCACGTGACCCAGGTCATGGTGGTGCAAAGGAACCGCGTGGCCTTGGTGAACGTTGTTCACCCCTCGTGAACTGGTCCGGAGAGCCTCCGTTAACGCCGTACCGGCCCGCCCGTTCACACGATGGAAACATCGAGCGAAGAAGGCGTTCCGCCTGCGAAAGGGCCCTGAGACGCCCCGTGGAGGGCCACAAGACCGTCCCGGGGCGCCATCAGGGCCCTTTTCCTTGTGAAGAACTTCACGAACCTTTTCCGACAGGCTGTCGCCGGACCCCTCCATAGGCGTCCGCTATGCCACGGATAGCGCGATCCCATCGAGAATGTCGTGCTCGCTGACCACGATTTCGGAGGCTCCGACCCGCTCGACGATCTCCCTCAGGACGAGGGCTCCGGCGATGATCACGTCCACCCGGCCGGGGTGGATGACGGGGATCGCGGCCCGCTCGTCGTGGGTGGAGGCGAGGAGCCGCGCGGCGACCTCCGCAACCTGGACCGCCGAGATCCGGGCGTGGTGGATCTTGGCGGAGTCGTACTCCGGAAGGCCCAGCGCGATGGCGGCGACCGTGGTGACCGACCCGGCGAGCCCGACGAGGGTCCCGGCGGAGGTGAGCGGCACCGTCTCGGCGGCCAGGTCGAGGGCGGCGCGGACGTCGGCGCGGACGGCCTCCGCCTCCTCGGCGGTCGGCGGGTCGTGCCTGATGTGCCGCTCGGTCAGCCGGACGCAGCCGATGTCGACGGAGCGGGCGGCCTCGACGTGCCGGTCACCGGTGACGAACTCGGTGGAGCCGCCGCCGATGTCCACGACGAGGTACGTCTCCGCGCCCCGCAGCTCACCGGTGGCCCCGGTGAAGGAGAACTCGGCCTCCTGGTCGCCGGTGATGACCTCGGGTTCGACGCCCAGGATGTCCACGACCCCGCGGACGAACTCCTCGCGGTTCTCGGCGTCGCGCGAGGCGGAGGTGGCGACGAAGCGGACCCGTTCGGCGCCGAGCTCCCTGATGACCCCGGCGTACTCACGGCAGGCGGCGAAGGTCCGCTCCAGCGCCTCGGGGGCGAGCCGGCCGGTCCGGTCGACGCCCTGGCCGAGCCGGACGATCGTCATCCGCCGGTCCAGCTCGATCAGCTCACCCGTCTCCGGGTGCACGTCGGCGACGAGGAGGCGGATGGAGTTCGTACCGCAGTCGATTCCGGCGACCCGGGTCACGTCGACTCCCCCTCCTGGCCGTCACCCTTGTCCTGGCCCTTGTCCTTGTCCTTGTCCT
>NZ_JAPSIW010000195.1 GCF_031178505.1 Streptomyces sp.
GCCCGGTCCCCCCCCGGGTCCCCGGCCCCGCACCCCCCGGGCCCTCCCGCTTCCGCCCTCACGCCCCCGAGGCCGCCGCCTCCCGGACCGACCCCGGCGCGCCGTCCGGCGCCCCCGCCTGCCGCCCGGTGCCGGCCCGCCGCTCGGCCCCGCCCCGCAGCTCCGCCGGCAGCTCCTCGGACGGTTCGCCCAGGGCCGCCAGGGCCTCGCGCGCCTTGGGGGCATGGAGCGGGGAGAAGGACGGGTGGATCCGCAAGGCCTCCTCCAGGTGCCGGCGCGCCGGTCCGTCAAGGTCCAGGGCCCGTTCGATCTCGCCCCGGTGGTACGAGAACAGGGCACTGCGCAGGCCCTCGTCCGTCGCCCGCTTCGCGAACTCCAGGGCTTCCTCCGGCTCGCCCGAGCGGTACAGCGCCCAGCCCAGCGCGTCCGCCACCTGGACCGAGCGGTGCCCCCGCGCCCACTCCGCGCGCAGCCGCGTCACCGCCGCCGCCGGATCGCCGTGGTCCGCCTCCAGCAGCCCGAGCACCGCCTCCGCCCGCACCCAGCGGCCCGTCCGCAGCCGCTCGAACCGCGCCCGCGCCTCCGCCCCCCGGCCCAGCGACTCGTCCAGCTCGCCCGCCTCCAGGAGGTACTCCGGCAGCGGCAGCCGGGCCAGCGCCGCCTCCCAGGCGGCCCCCGCCTCCTGCGAACGGCCGAGCGCCGCGAGCGACCGTGCCCGGCCCGCGAGGGACGGCCCGTGGTCCCGTACGAGCCGCAGCGCCGCCCCGTGCTGCTCCAGGGCCTCCGCCGCCTCGCCCCGCTCCCACGCCAGGTCCCCGACCCGGGACAGGGCCGCCGCCTTCTCCGCCGCCGAACCGGCGAGCGCCACCGCGTCCAGCGCCGCCGCGCCCGCGTCCTCACGCCAGCCCCGGTCGCGGTACACCTGCGCCGCCCGGGCCCGTACCGCGGCGCCCGTGTGCAGCTTCTCGTAGTCCTCCAGCGCCTTGCGGGCCGCCGCGTAGTCGCCGAGACCGCTGTAGGCCTCGATGAGCAGCGGATGGACCGTCCACCGCTTGGGCTCCGCCTTCCGTACCCGCTCGCCCCACTCCTTCGCGGCCCGCCAGTCGCCCAGCGCCGCGGCGAGCACGCCGAGGCCCAGCTGCGCGTCCAGGTTGCCCCGGGCCGCGGGCCGTTCCTCCAGGGAGCGCCGCAGGGCCCGCTCGGCCCGGGGGAAGTCCCGTGCGTCCGCCAGGCGCGTGCCCCGTTCGGCGTACGCGGTCCCGAGCACCGCCCAGGACACGGCGTCCTCGGGGTGGGCGCGCAGCCACTTCTCGCGGTCGCCGATCAGCGCCGCCAGGTCGGGCAGGGCGGCCTGCGTCCCGGCGTGCGCGGCGATCGCCGCCCGCTCGGCGGGGCCGGGCGGGCGCGGCGGGCCCTGGGGACCCGGGCCGGGGAGATAGAGCAGAGCCGTCGCCGCGAGCACCGCGCCCACCCCGGCGAGCAGGACCGACCGCGCCACGTTCTCGCTTTTCATGGCGTCACTCTGCGCCCGCCGGACCCGGTACGAAGAGGAGACGAAGCGCCCGCCCCGGCGGGTTCACACCGATGGCCCCGAGTGCCACGCTGGACCCATGGACGATCTTCAGCAGCGGGATCTTCACGAGCGGGACCGGGCCGGCCGGCAGGGGAGTGGCCGGGACCGCGAACCCGGGGCGGCGCCGGACCCCGGCGCCCTGGCCGAGCTCCACGAGCGCCTGCGCGCCGGGCTGCCCGACGGGGCCGTGCTCACCGACCCGGACGTCACCGCCTCCTACGCCCACGACATGGCGAGCTTCTGCACGGCCGGCACCCCCGCGGCCGTCGTGCTCCCGCGCACCGTCGAACAGGTCCAGCACGTCATGCGGACCGCCACCGCGCTCCGCGTCCCGGTCGTGCCCCAGGGCGCCCGCACCGGACTCTCCGGGGGCGCCAACGCCTCCGAGGGCTGCGTCGTGCTCTCCCTCGTCAAGATGGACCGCATCCTCGAGATCGACCCGGTCGACCGCATCGCCGTCGTCGAACCGGGCGTCGTCAACGCGGTCCTGTCACGGGCGGTCGCCGAACACGGCCTGTACTACCCGCCCGACCCGTCCAGTTGGGAGACCTGCACCATCGGCGGGAACATCGGCACCGCCTCCGGTGGCCTGTGCTGCGTCAAGTACGGCGTGACGGCCGAGTACGTCCTCGGCCTCGACGTGGTGCTCGCCGACGGCCGGCTCCTGCGGACCGGGCGCCGCACCGCCAAGGGTGTCGCCGGATATGACCTCACCCGGCTGTTCGTCGGGTCGGAGGGCAGCCTCGGCATCGTCGTGGGGGCGGTGCTCGCGCTGAAGCCGCGGCCACCGGTGCAGCTGGCCCTGGCCGCCGAGTTCCCCTCCACGGCCGCCGCCTGCGAGGCCGTCTGCGCGATCATGGCGGCCGGGCACACTCCCTCGCTGCTGGAGCTGATGGACCGTACCACCGTGCGGGCCGTCAACCGACTGGCCCACATGGGGCTGCCCGACACGACCGAGGCCCTGCTGCTGTGCGCCTTCGACACCGCCGACCCGGTCGCCGACCTGGCCGCCGTCGGGGAGCTGTGCACCGCCGCGGGCGCCACCGAGGTCGTCCCGGCCGCCGACCCCGCCGAGTCCGAACTCCTCCTCCAGGCACGCCGCCTCGCCCTCACCGCCCTGGAGACGATCCGGCCCGCCACGATGATCGACGACGTCTGCGTGCCCCGGACCAAGCTGGCGGCCATGCTCGACGGCACCGCGGCCATCGCGGAGAAGTACCGGCTGACCGTGGGCGTCTGCGCGCACGCCGGGGACGGCAACACCCACCCCGTCGTCTGCTTCGACCCCGCGGACGAGGACGAGTCGCGGCGGGCGCGGGAGTCGTTCGACGAGATCATGGGCCTCGGCCTCTCCCTCGGCGGCACGATCACCGGGGAGCACGGCGTGGGCGTGCTCAAGAAGGAGTGGCTCGCCCGGGAACTCGGTCCGGTCGGCGTGGAGCTCCAGCGCGGCATCAAACGCACCTTCGACCCGCTCGGTCTGCTCAACCCCGGCAAGCTGTTCTGACCCTTCGCCCGGAGGTACGGACCCGGCCGGAGGTACGGACCCACCCGGAGGCACGGAGTCCGGCGGCGGTACGAGGGTGAGCCGGCGGCCCCGGCTCACAGCTCGCCGTCCTGGGACTCGTCCGACGGCCACGGGTCGCGCAGCCACAGGTCGTCGGTGGCCACGGAGGCCGTCAGGAGTTCGGCGAGCCCCTCGTCGATGCCGAGGCGCTCGGACTCCGTGCCCGGCGGCACGGCCCGCAGGGTCCGTTCCAGCCAGGCGGAGATCTGCGCGGACGGCGCTTCGAGGAGCGCGTCGCCGTCGGGGGAGGAGAGTGCCATCAGGACGACGCCCCGGCCCTCCACCTTGGTCGGCCAGATCCGGACGTCCCCGTGGCCGCAGGCCCGGAAGACCCCCTCCACGAGCAGTTCGCGGGCGAAGGTCCAGTTGACCGGGTGCGCGGAGCCGATGTGGAAGGTGACGTGGACGGCGTACGGGTCGTCCGTGCGGTAGGCGAGCAGCGCGGGGACCGGGACGGAGCGCTCGGGGGAGAGCACCAGCCTCAGTTCCAGCTCGCGCTCGACGGTGGTGTCGTCGGTGTTCTGCACGGTCGTACGTCCTCTCGTGGGCGGGCCCCGGTCGGGCCTTCACCGGGAGAGAGCGGGGTGGACGCGGTTCATTACGCGACTTCGGGAAAGTTTTCTCCCGGGACTTCGGGGAGATCCGCCGGAGCAGTTCATGCGACGGCCCGAACATCACTTTGAGTGATCGATTCCGGGATGTGTCGCTCGAAGGCGGGCTTTCTCGCGGGCTCTTTGTTCCCTCGGGGACGTTCTTCGTTACTGTCCTCCCTGGGGCGCGGCACGCCGGGCGCGAGGCCGTGCGGATCAAAGGCGTTGTGACTGAACGGAGTCGGGGCAGTGGCTACTCCTCCTGGAGGCGGCGAAGAGGTACCGCAGGCGGGGTACTACCCGGACCCGTCCATTCCCGGATACATCCGGTACTGGAACGGGGGCGCCTGGGTGCCCGGTACGAGCCGGCCCGCGCCCAAGGAGGGCGAGGCTCCGCCGAACCCGCCCGCCTCCGCGCGGCCCGCGGGCCCGGTCCTGGCCTCCAGCCCGGCCCCTGCCCCCGCCGCGCCGGCCGCGGACCGGGTCGCCGTGGCCTCCCCGGCACCCGCCGCCCCCGCCCCCTCCTCCCCCTCCTCCCCGGGCCCGGTGCCGGCCTCCGCCGCCGTTCCGGCCGTGGAGGAGACGGGCCCCGTCTTCCTCGACGAGGAACCGGCCGCGCAGGAGCCCGCCTCGGCCTGGCAGGCGGACACCTCCCGACAGGCCGGCTTCGGCGGCGAGCACGGCCGGAAGGTCTCCTGGGGGGCGCCCCACGAGACGGCCGAGGAGCCCCCGGCGCAGCTGCGCACCGCGCCGGTCGTGCCCGATCCGCGCACGCCGGCCGACTGGCCCGTGGCGGGCGGCAGCGAACCGGCCGAGCCCCGGGAGGCCGCCTCCGCCCCGGCGCCGCCCGCGGACCCCCGGGCCGGAGCGGGAGCCGCCCGCCTCGGCGGCATGCCGGTCACCCCGGTGCCGACCCCCGCGCCCGCCGCCGAGGCACCCGCCCCCGTGCCGGCCCCGGCCCCCGCCCCCGTACCGGCTCCCACCCCGGCGTGGACCCCGCAGCCGCAGCCGTCCCCGCAGCCTCAGGCGCCCGCCCAACCGCAGCAGCCCCAAACGCCCGCCCAGCCCCAGCAGCCCCACCCGTCGCACCCGCAGGCCGCCGCTCAGCCCCCGGCCCCCGTCCACCCGCAGCCCCCGGCCCACCCCCAGCCGCAGGAACCGGTCGTGCCCTGGAAGCCGCCGGTCGAGGACCCGTTCCTCCAGGCGGCCCGGGAGCAGGCCTCGGCCCGGCCCGCGGGGCTCGGCCGGCGGCTGCTGGCACGACTGGTGGACACCCTGGTCCTGGGCGCCCTGATCGGCGGGGCCTCCTACCCCTTCGTGACGGCCGCCCTGGATCACATCGACGCCAAGATCGAGGCCGCGAAGCAGTCCGGCGTCACCGTCCAGGTGTGGCTGGTGGACTCGACGACCTCCGTGCAGTTCGGCATCGCGCTCGCCGCGTTCTTCGTCCTCGGCCTGCTCTACGAGGCGCTGCCGACCGCCAAGTGGGGCCGCACGCTCGGCAAGAAGCTGTGCGGGATCCACGTACGGGACATCGAGGCGCACGAGCCGCCGACCTTCGGCAAGGCCCTGCGGCGCTGGCTCCTCTACACCGTGCTCGGCGTGCTCGCCGTCGGTGTGCTCAACGTGCTGTGGTGTCTCTTCGACCGCCCCTGGCGCCAGTGCTGGCACGACAAGGCGGCCGGCACCTTCGTCGCCCGCTGACACCGGGTCACCCGCGGCCCGGAACGATGCCGCGTCCCCCGACCGGGCGGTGATTTCTTGCGGGCCCCTCCGCCCCGGGATGCACTGCCCCCATGAGCACCGACCAGCCGCCGCCCGGCCCGCCGCCCGACGAGGACCCGTTCCGCAAGAGGCCCGGGGAGCCCACACCGCCGCCCGGCGGACAGCCGCCGCCCGGGGGTGAGTCCCCTGGGGGACCGCCGCCCGGCTCGCCGTACGACACCCCGCCGGGAAGCCCCTACGGCTCGCCGTACGGCGGCGACGTGCCGCCGCCCCCGCCCCCGTACGGCGGTTACGGCGGCGGGTACGGCGGGACCGACCCGCTCGCCGGGATGCCGCCGCTGGCGGACCCCGGCCGGCGCATCCTGGCGCGGCTCATCGACTGGCTGATCATCGCCGTCCCGCTCGCGATCATCGGCATCCCGTTCGACGTCTACGACCGGTCGACGGTCAACGGCGACGACTTCGGCGACACGGTCACCACCTTCAACGGCGGGAGCCAGTGGGTCTTCCAGCTCCTCACGATCGTCGCCTACGTCGCGTACGACACCGTCATGACGGCCAGGAACGGCCGGACGGTCGGCAAGAAGCTGATGGGCCTGCGGGTCGCGATGCTCAACGACGGCTCCACCCCGCCGATGAGCCAGTCCCTGCTCAGGGCCGTCGTGCTGTGGCTGCCCGCGCTGATCTGCTGCGCCTGCCTGTGGCCGCTGCTCCTGCTCATCCTGATCCTGGTCGACAAGCCGTACAAGCAGGGTCTGCACGACAAGGCGGCGAGGACGGTCGTCGTCAGCGCGCCGCGTTAGAGGTGCGGCGGCGGGCGGGCAGCCGCTCAGGAACCGGTCCGGGTCCCGGTCCGCGTCCTCGCGCGCGGGGCCGACACCCGGACCTCCGCGCCGTCCGGCCGTCCCGCGACCGCGCCGGGGGGCACCCCGGGCGCGGGAGCCGGCGCGGAGGCCCGTACGGCCCTGCCCCGCACGCCGGAGGACGTCACCGCGACCAGCACGCCGAGGACGAGGCCCGCCGCGCAGGCCGCGCCGATGCCGGGGACGGAGGTCGTGCCGGAGATCAGCAGGAGGGTGGCGGTCACGAGGACGACGACGGCCGAGCCGTGGACGAGCGGGAGCGAGCGCGCGTGCGGACGCTGCATGACGGGTACCACCCCTCCGGACATCGCCCCTCCGGACATCGGGTCGACTCTACGACGCACGATGCCCGGGGGGAACGGCGGGTAAGCGTGACCTGATCCACCCCGCCGGTGCACGAGGGGCGCACAGACGCACGGCGGAACGAAACGCCAACTTTCCGGCGAGGAATGTGCCTTGACTGTCCGATAATCGGAATCAAGCACCCGCATAGTGCAGTTGGTCTGTGCAAGTCAAGATCTGTCTTTTCTCGCCGCTCTCCGGTCGAATGTCGTCACTTGTGACGCGCGACCCCGCCGGACGGATACCCCACCTTCGGTCCGAGGGCGTGGGCGCCGGGGAGGACAACACCAAGTGACCAACAGACGACGGACTATCCGAGCGTCCGCAGTCGTCGTGGCCCTCGCGGCCACGGCCGCCACCGCCTCGACCTTCAGCACCGCCTGGGCGCACGACCACGGGGTCGTCACGCCGGCGGAGGTCCGCCAGGACCCGGCGCCGGGCGCCGGGATCGACAAGACGACGGTCGACCACGACCTCGAGGGCCCCTTCAGCGAGCAGCAGGCGCAGCAGCGCAAGGCCGCCCTGGAGCAGGTGCTCAAGGGAGAGGCCAAGGTCGAGCGCCGGGGCGGTTCCCAGGTGGTCAAGCTCGACGCCAAGAAGTACGTCGAGCTGGGCCGGGAGAAGACCGACAAGATCTTCACCATCCTCGTCGAGTTCGGCGACCAGGTCGACGACACGACCCTGGTCGACCGCAAGGACGACGAGACGGACGAGCTGAAGCCGAAGTTCGGCGGCACGCCCGGCCCGCTGCACAACCGGATAGCCCAGCCGGACCGTACGAAGGACAACTCGACGGCCTGGCAGGCGGACTACAACCAGCAGCACTTCCAGGACCTGTACTTCGGCTCCGGCAAGGACCCGAAGACCGGCCAGCAGAAGCACTCGCTGAAGACCTACTACGAGCGCACCTCGTCCGGCCGCTACTCGGTCGACGGCGCGGTCTCCGACTGGGTCAAGGTCCCCTACAACGAGGCCCGCTACGGCTCCAACTACTGCGGCCAGAGCAACTGCGCCAATGTGTGGGACACCGTCCGCGACGGCGTCAACGCCTGGGTCGCCGACCAGAAGGCCAAGGGCCGGACGGACGCGCAGATCAAGGCCGACATGGCCCAGTACGACCAGTGGGACCGCTACGACTTCGACGCCGACGGCAACTTCAACGAGGCCGACGGCTACATCGACCACTTCCAGATCGTCCACGCGGGCGAGGACGAGTCGGCCGGTGGCGGCGCCCAGGGCTCCGACGCGCTGTGGGCGCACCGCTGGTACGCGTACGGCACCAACGCCGGCAAGACCGGCCCGGCCCACAACAAGGCCGGCGGCACGCCGATCGGTGACACCGGCATCTGGGTCGGCGACTACACGATGCAGCCCGAGAACGGCGGCCTCGGCGTCTTCGCCCACGAGTACGGCCACGACCTGGGTCTGCCCGACCTGTACGACACCGCGGGCGGCGAGAACTCGACCGGCTACTGGTCCCTGATGTCCTCCGGCTCCTGGCTGGGCCTCGGCAAGGACTCCATCGGCGACATGCCGGGCGACATGAACGCCTGGGACAAGCTGCAGCTCGGCTGGCTCAACTACACCAAGGTGAGCGACGAGCAGCGCGCCGCGAAGTCCACCCACAAGCTGGGTGTGGCCGCGTACAACACGAAGAACCCGCAGGCGCTCCTCGTCGAGCTGCCGAAGAAGGCCGTCACCACCGACATCGTGGCCCCCGCCGAGGGTGCCTCGCAGTGGTGGAGCGACATGGGTGACGACCTCAAGAACACCCTCACCCGCTCGGTCGACCTGACCGGCAAGTCGTCCGCCTCCCTGGAGCTCCAGGGCTGGTACGACATCGAGGCCGAGTACGACTACCTCTACACCGAGGTGTCGACGGACGGCGGCGCCAACTGGACCGCCGTGGACGGCACCGCCGACGGCAAGCCGCTCCCGCGCGACGCGGCCGGCTCCCCGGCGCTGACCGACGTCTCCGGCGCCCACAAGAAGCTCGTCTACGACCTGAGCGCGTACGCGGGCAAGAAGTTCGACCTCCGCTTCCGCTACCAGACGGACGGCGGCGCGGGCGGCAAGGGCTTCACCGCCGACGCCATCACGCTGACCGCCGACGGTGCCGCCGTCTTCTCGGACAACGCCGAGAACGGTGACAACGGCTGGACGCCCAAGGGCTTCTCGCGCGTGGGCAAGGGCTTCACCAAGGAGTACGAGCAGTACTACATCGCGGAGAACCGCCAGTACGTCTCGTACGACCAGACCCTGAAGGTCGGCCCGTACAACTTCGGCTTCACGGGCGACCGCGCCAGCTGGGTCGAGCACTACCCGTACCAGAACGGTCTGCTCATCTGGAAGTGGGACCTGTCCCAGAAGGACAACAACACCTCGGTCCACCCCGGCCAGGGCCTGATCCTTCCGGTGGACGCGCACCCGACCCCGCTGAAGTTCGGTGACGGCACCCTGATGCGCAACCGCGTCCAGGCGTACGACTCCACCTTCGGCACCTACCGGACCGACGCCTTCCAGCTCCACAAGGCGGACGTGCCGACCTGGATCCACTCGCAGCGGGGCAACCCGGTCTTCGACGACCGGAAGGGCACCTACTGGTTCGAGGAGACCAAGCGGGCCGGCGTCAAGGTAACTGACACCAACACCAAGATCGAGGTCGTCAAGGAGCCGAAGAACGGCCAGACGATCACGGTCCGCGTGGGCCCGTCGACCAAATAATCGGTAAAGCCGCAGGTCATAGCGTGATCGGCCGTCGCCCCCTAGCGGGCGGCGGCCGATCGTGTTTAGGTGCCTCTGACCGAGTTCTTATTGACAGTGCTGACAGCCAACTCACGGGGGAGTGGTTCCGCATGCCCGCTGGAGGGTTCTGCAAGCTGCCGGGAGGCAGTGTCGTCGTCGCGATAGGGCTGCCCAGCCCGGCCGGTGACGGGGCCACCGTCCGCTTCCTGGTGCACGCCGCCAACCGGGCCCGCGCCCTGACCCGGCTGCGGAACCTGGGCCTGCGGGCCGTCTACCTCCGGGGCAACACCGAGCCGCCCACCCCCGACGAGATCACCGCGGTCCTCCACCACCCCGAGGGCCTGCTGTGGCGAGCCACCCGCCACGAGCTGTGGCACCCGGTCCGCACCCTCCCCAAGGCCCCGGCGGCCTGAAGCCCGCCACGGGCCGTGGCACCGGGCCCGCACCCTCC
>NZ_JAPSIW010000196.1 GCF_031178505.1 Streptomyces sp.
GTTTTCCCCTTCGAGACGTCACGGAAAGTGACACGTTCCGGTTGTCGGGAGGTCGGAAGGGGACGGAGATCGGCCGATCATCGCACCGGTCGGCGTGGCGTGGCGGGATCCGCCGCGCACGGCCCGAGGGACCCGGCCGCCGTCACTCCCCGGGCCACTCCGGCTTCCGCTTCTCGTTGAACGCCGCCACGCCCTCCGCCCGGTCGCCCGAGAAGGCCACCGACCGCCAGGCCGCGTCCTCGACCTCCAGGCCGGCCCGCAGGTCGAGGCCGTGGCCGAGCCGCATCGCCTTCTTGGCGGCCCGCAGGCCGACCGGCGAGTTCGCCGCCATCCGGCCCGCCAGTTCGAGCGCGGCCGTCCGCGCGTCCTCCGCCAGCACGTCGACCAGGCCCAGCTCGCGCGCCTCGGCGGCCTCCACCCGTCGGGCGGTGAAGACGAGTTCGGCGGCGCGCGCCGCGCCCACGCGGCGCGGCAGCAGCTGCGTACCGCCGCCGCCGGGGATGACGCCCACCGAGACCTCGGGCAGGCCGACGACGGCGGTGGCGTCGGCCACGATCACGTCGCAGGCGAGGGCCAGCTCGTAGCCGCCGCCCAGGGCGAAGCCGTGCACGGCGGCGACGGTCGGCATCGGCAGGTCGAGCACGCCCGTGTACGCGGCGCGGGCGGTCGGGCGCTGGCGGACGAGTTCGGCGTCGGTGAAGGAGTTCCGCTCCTTCAGGTCGGCGCCGACGCAGAAGGCCCGGTCGTGGGAGGAGGTCAGGACGGTGACGCGGGCGGAGCTGTCGGCGGCGAGCGCCTCGCAGGCGGCGGCGAGGGAGCGGGCCATCTCGGAGGAGACCGCGTTCATCGCCTTGGGCCGGTCGAGGACGAGCTCCGCCACGTGCCCGTCCCGCCGGACCACCACGAACTCACCAAAACGCTGCTCGGACTGCTCGGACTGAGCGGACATGCTGAGGCCCTCCCGGTTAACGACGGTTCACCGGGATCCTAGGTGGGACGGCGGCTCAGGAGCCAGGGTTCGATCATGCCGAGACCGCGCACGGGGCGCTGCCACATCGGCTGGAGGGCGAAGCGGTACGAGGCGGCCTTGCGGCCCTCCTTCGCGGCGCGGGCGGCCTCCTCCGCCGCCTCCGCCTCGGAGACGGGTGCTTCACCGGTCCTGGTCAGCTCCTCGGCGAGGGCGCTGTCGACCAGGACGGCGTCCTTCGGCGCTATCGAGGTGAGGCGGCTGGCCAGGTTGACGGTGGTGCCGAAGACGTCACCCATGCGGGTCGTCACGGTGCCGAAGGCGATGCCGACGCGGAGGGCCGGCATGGTCTCGTCGTGGCTGAGGGTCTCGATGAGCCGCAGGGCGATCTCGGCGGCGATGCCGGCGTCGTCCGCCGCGTACAGCACCTCGTCGCCGAGGGTCTTGATGAGCCGGCCGCCGTGCGCGGCGACGAGGTCGGCGCAGGTGGTCTCGAAGGCCTCGACCAGTTCGCCGAGCTCGGCCTCCTCCAGGCGGCGGGTGAGCCGGGTGAAGCCGACCAGGTCCGCGAAGCCGACGGCGAGCCGGCGGTCGACCATCTCCTCGTCGTCCTGCGCCTGCACGACCCGGCCGGTGGCGGCGGCGAGCTGGCGCCGCCAGACGTAGATGAGGAACTCCTCCAGCTCGGGCAGGAGCAGCTCCACCAGGGGGTACGTGACCTCGGTGCGGGTCATGCCGGGCTCGGGCGGCTCGGTGAGGTCCTCCAGGAAGGAGTCGATCTGCCACTCCGCGAGCCGGGCGGTGGTCTGTCCGGTGGAGCGGGCCACCTGGACGGCCATCGGCTCGCTGAGCAGCCCGGCCTCGACCAGACCGGCGAGGCGGCGCAGGGCCAGCACGTCGGCCTCGGTGAGCGCCTTGGCCTGACCGATGTCCGCGAATCCCATCGCGCGCCAGAAGCGGGAGGCCAGCTCCATGGAGACGCCGGCGGTGCGGGCGGCCTGGAAGGGGGTGTAGCGGCGGTCGGCGCCGAGGATCAGCTGTTCCAGGCGGATGGCCAAGGGGTCGTCGGACGGCTCGGCCGTGTGGTCGACGGCATGGTGGGGGGTGGGGTAGGTGGGCTGCTCGGGCGGCTCGGCCCCGCCGTCCGAGTTCTCGTCGTCGACGGTCACCGGCCGCCTCCTGCCCGTTCCCTGCCCACTTGCCCTGCCGATCTGTCGCCTGGATCGCGCTCCACGATACGACAGGTGTGGGCTGGCTCACGCCCGAACCGCCCCCGGCCCCCCCGACCGGGCCCTTGGGGAGCGTGCCCGCCGCCGCCCAGGTCAGGCGGCGCGAGGCGTACGGAACGCGGCGCCGGGGCGGCTGCGGTGCGGCTCGGGGCCGAATGGCCCGCACGCGCGCGTGCGCCCGGCCCAGCAGTCCGTGGCTCCTCGGTCGGCCCGGCCCGAGGAGGCCACGCGCGCGTGCGCCCGGTCCCGGGCCCGTACCGCGGGACCGGGGAGCGCGTCAGGCCGTCGCGCGGACGTGGACGATGTCCCCCGCGCCGACCGCCTCCGTACCGCCGCCCTCCGTCGCCACGACCAGGCGGCCGTCGCCGTCCAGGGCGATGGCCTCGCCTTCGAGCATCCGTTCGCCGGGAAGGTCGGCGCGGACGCGGCGGCCGAGGGTGGCGCAGCCGGCGGCGTAGGCCGCCTGGAGCCCGGAGGCCTCGGGGTCGCCACCCGCCCGGACCCAGTCGCCGTACCACTGGGCGAGAGAGCGCAGGACGGCCCGCAGGAGGGTGTCGCGGTCGGTGGAGACGGCGTCGGCGAGGAGCAGGGAGCCGGCGGTGGGGACGGGCAGTTCGTTCTCACGGAGGGTGACGTTGATGCCCAGGCCGATGACGACGCCGTCGGGTCCGGCCCGCTCGGCGAGGATGCCGCCGGTCTTGCGTTCCTCGCCGCCGACGGAAACCAGGAGGTCGTTGGGCCATTTGAGGGACAGGTCGACGCCGGCCGCCCGGCCGAGTCCGGCCGCGGCGGCGACACCGGTGAGGAGCGGGAGCCAGCCCCACCGCTCGGCGGGCACGTCGGGCTTGAGGAGGACGGACAGGAAGAGGCCGGAGCGGGCGGGCGCCGACCAGGTGCGGTCGAGGCGGCCGCGGCCGTGAGTCTGTTCCTCGGCGACGAGCACCGCGCCCTCGGGCAGTTCGCCGGCGCGGGCGGCGAGGTCGCTGTTGGTGGAGCCGGTGGTGGCGACCACGTCCAGCGAGGTCCAGAGCCCGCCGGGGAGCACGAGCGCGCGGCGCAGGGAGGTGGCGTTCAGGGGCGGCCTGTCGAGGTCGGACCAGGGTCCGCCGGAGCCTTGGGAGGACGTCATGCAAGCCAGACTAGGTGTGGCAAAGACCGCACTGCGCGGCCGTATCGGCGCCGATACGCTACGGGTCAGTAGGCCAGCAGTAGCCCATTCGTAGTCAACGAACCCCCCGTGACCAGGCAGGGAGCCGCATCCCGATGTCCGAGCCGGCAGAGCAGTACGAGATCGACATTCACACGACCGCGGGCAAGATCGCGGACCTCAAGCGCCGTATCGACGAGGCCACCCACGCCGGCTCGGAGCGTGCGGTGGAGAAGCAGCACGCGAAGGGGAAGCTGACCGCCCGGGAGCGGATCGCGCTGCTCCTGGACGAGGGCTCCTTCGTCGAGCTGGACGAGCTGGCCCGCCACCGGTCCACCAACTTCGGCCTGGAGAAGAACCGTCCGTACGGGGACGGCGTCGTCACCGGCTACGGCACGGTCGACGGCCGTCCGGTCGCCGTCTTCTCGCAGGACTTCACGGTCTTCGGCGGCGCGCTCGGCGAGACGTACGGCCAGAAGATCATCAAGGTCATGGACTTCGCCCTGAAGACGGGCTGCCCGGTCATCGGCATCAACGACTCCGGTGGCGCGCGCATCCAGGAGGGCGTGAGCGCGCTCGGCATGTACGGCGAGATCTTCCGCCGCAACACCCACGCCTCGGGCGTCATCCCGCAGATCTCGCTGATCGTCGGCCCCTGCGCGGGCGGTGCGGTGTACTCCCCCGCGATCACCGACTTCACGGTGATGGTCGACCGCACGTCGCACATGTTCATCACCGGGCCGGACGTCATCAAGACGGTCACGGGTGAGGACGTCGGCTTCGAGGAGCTGGGCGGCGCCCGTACCCACAACACCACCTCGGGCGTGGCGCACCACCTGTCGGGTGACGAGAAGGACGCCGTCGAGTACGTCAAGCAGCTGCTGTCGTACCTGCCGTCGAACAACCTGTCGGAGCCGCCCGCCTTCCCGGAGACGGCGGACACCGAGGTGAGCGACGAGGACCGCGAGCTGGACACGCTCATCCCGGACTCGGCGAACCAGCCGTACGACATGCACAAGGTCATCGAGCACGTCGTGGACGACGGCGAGTTCCTGGAGACGCAGGCGCTGTTCGCGCCGAACATCGTCACCGGCTTCGGCCGGGTCGAGGGCTTCCCGGTCGGTGTCGTCGCCAACCAGCCGATGCAGTTCGCCGGCTGTCTGGACATCAACGCCTCGGAGAAGGCGGCCCGGTTCGTCCGCACCTGCGACGCCTTCAACATCCCGGTCCTCACCTTCGTGGACGTCCCGGGCTTCCTGCCGGGCGTGGACCAGGAGTACGGCGGCATCATCCGGCGCGGCGCGAAGCTCATCTACGCGTACGCCGAGGCGACGGTCCCGCTGATCACGGTCATCACCCGGAAGGCCTTCGGCGGCGCCTACGACGTCATGGGCTCCAAGCACCTCGGCGCGGACCTCAACCTGGCGTGGCCGACGGCGCAGATCGCCGTCATGGGCGCGCAGGGCGCGGTGAACATCCTGCACCGGCGGACGATCGAGGCCGCCAAGGACGAGGACGAGGCGGCGGAGGTGCGCGCCCGGCTCATCCAGGAGTACGAGGACACGCTGCTCAACCCGTACACGGCGGCCGAGCGCGGGTACATCGACGGGGTGATCCTGCCGTCCGACACGCGGTCGCAGATCGTCAAGGGGCTGCGTCAGCTGCGCACCAAGCGGGAATCCCTGCCTCCGAAGAAGCACGGCAACATCCCGCTCTAGGCTCCGGGAGGACCACAGATGATCAAGGTCGTACGAGGAAATCCCACGCCGGAGGAGCTGGCCGCCGCACTGGCGGTGGTCCAGGCGCGGGCCGCCGCCGTGGCGGCGGCCGCCGAGGGCACCGGCCCCGCCGTGCCGGAGGGCTGGTCGGACCCGTCCCGTATCGCGCGTTCGGTACGGCACCGGCCCGGGCCGCGCGCCTGGGCGCGGTCCTACTGGCCCGCCTGAACCCCGCGCCGCCCCCGGCGGTGAGCGACGGAAGGCCGGACTCCCCGAGGGGGTCCGGCCTTCCGCGTGCCCAAAGCGGGCTCACCCGCGGCGGAGGAAGAGGCCCGCGAGCACGGCTCCGGCGGCGACGATCCCGGCGTTGACGAGGACCGCGAGGCCGATGCCGTCGAGGAGCACGGGGGCGGTGACGACGACGGCGCTCATGATCGGCGTGCCCATGGTGATGCCGATCTGCTGGGTCATGGTGGCGAGGCCGGTCGCCATGCCCTGCTCCTCGTCGGGGAGGCCGGAGGTGGCGGTGACCATGAACCCGACGATCGCGAGCATGTTGCCGACGCCGCCCGCGAAGGTCGCCGCGAGGAGCAGCCACAGTCCGTCGCGGCCCTCGCCGAGGCCGTAGAGGGCGAGGGTGGCGGCGGCCTGGAGGAGACCGCCGGTGACGAGGGCGGAGCGGGCCCCGAACCGGCCGATGAAGCGGGAGGCGAGGACCCCGCCGAGGATCGTGCCGGCGCCGAGGACACCGAAGGAGAGGCCGGCGGCGAGCGGGGAGAAGCCCAGGACGTCCTGGAGGTAGAGGGTCATGAGGAAGACCAGCGAGGTCTCGGTGACGAAGGCGACCAGTCCGGCGAGGTTGCCCCAGACGACGGTCCGGCGGCGCAGCACCCGCAGGGGGACGAGGGGGGCCGTGGCCCGCCGCTCGACCAGACCGAAGGCGGCGAGCAGAACGGCTCCGGCGGCGAGGGCGGTGAGCGCGGTGGGGTCGGTCCAGCCGTGTTCGCCGGCGACCGTCAGGCCGTAGACGAGGGCGAGGAGGCCGCCGGTGACGGTGACGGCGCCGGGGACGTCGAGGCGCGGCCGGCCGGCCGGGCGGCTCTCGCGCAGGACGGCGGGCGCGACGAGGACGACGGCGAGGGCGACGGGCACGTTGATGAAGAACGCCCAGCGCCAGGAGAGCAGGTCGGTGAGGACGCCGCCGAGGATCGCGCCGGTGGTGAAGCCCGCCGACATCAGCGCTCCGTTGAGGCCGAGGGCGCGGGCGCGCAGCGGGCCCTCGGGGAAGGAGGCGGTGAGCAGGGAGAGCCCGGCGGGGGTGACGGCGGCGGTGGCGAGGCCCTGCGCGACGCGGGCGGCCATCAGCATCTCGGGGCCGGTGGCCAGGCCGCCGACGAGCGAGGAGACGCCGAGTACGGCCATGCCGCCGAGGAAGACACGGCGGCGGCCGAGGAGATCGGCGATCCGGCCGAAGAGGAGCGTGAAGCCGGCGGCGGCGAGCGCGAAGGCGGTGGCGATCCACTGGAGGCCGCCGAGACTGAAGCCGAGGCCCTGGCCGATGACGGGGAGGGCGACGTTCAGGATCGAGAAGTCGACGGCCAGCATGAACTGGGCGAGGAGGAGGACGACCAGGACGAGCCGCATGCGGCCGGTCATGCGGGTGGGCTCCGCCGGCGCGGACGCGTCGGCGGGGGCGGGTGCGGTGGAGGCGGGTTCGGTGGAGGCGGGGAGATCCAGGGCAGCCATGCGTACGACCCCTTAATGGGAAGCGAGTTCCGTTAAGATGTCCCGTACCGTAGCAGAGCCGAAGGTATTAATGGAACAGGAGACCCGTTTGAGTGAGACCCGGCCGGCCTCGCCCGGCACCCAGCGCCCCGGCGGCCGCACCGCCAAGGTGCGCAGGGCCGTCCTCGACGCCACCCGCGACGCGCTCGCCGAGACCGGCTTCCACACCCTCCAGATGGACCGCGTCGCCGCCGACGCGGGCGTCGGCAAGACGACCGTCTACCGGCGCTGGGGCACCCCCGTGGGTCTGGTCACCGACCTCCTCCACGACATGGCCGAGCAGTCCCTGCCCGCCTCCGACACCGGCAGCCTGGCGGGCGACCTGCGCGCCAACGCCGCTCTCGTACGCGAGACCCTCACCGACCCCCGCATGGGCGCCGTCTTCCGCGCGGTCATCGCCGCCGCGTCCTGCGACGAGGAGTGCGCCCGCGCGCTGGCCGGCTTCTACCGGACCCGGCTCGCCGAATGGGCCCCGGTCGTCGTCCGGGGCGTCGCACGCGGCGAGGCCCCGGAGGGGACCGACCCCACGGAGCTGCTGCGGGCGGTCTCGGCCCCGCTCTACTACCGCTTCGCGGTCACCGGGGAGGAGGTCACCGCCGACGTGGCCGAACGGGCGGTGGCGGCGGCCCTGGCGGCGGCGCGGGCGGGGGTGTTCGTCCACGCGTAGTCCCCCGGTGGTCACCCGGGACCGGGACGGCTGAGTATCCGTACTCAGGCGCTCCGGCCCTCCCCGGCCGGAGGATCGGACCATGCTGTGGTCCGACCCCAAGAACCAGCCGCCGAAGTTCATGCGCGAGATGCAGGCCATGCTCCGCCGGGCGGGCGTGCTGCTCGCCCTGGCGATGGTCGTGGCCATGTTCGCGGTGAGCGCGCGCTAGTCTTCTGAGTCAGGAATTCTGTTCAGATGTATAAGCTTGGCCTGTGGCACGTACCGGGCGGCCGAAGGCCGAGTTGATCCTGTCGGGTGAGGAACGGGCCGCACTCGAGGGGTGGGTGCGGCGCCGTTCCACGCCGCAGGCGTGGGCCTTGAGGTGCCGGATCATCCTGGCCTGCGCCGAAGGTGCTTCAAACAAAGACGTGGCGGCACGCCTCGGCTCGACTCCCCACGCGGTGGGCCGCTGGCGGGCGAGGTTTGTCGAGCACCGGATCGCCGGCCTGGGCGACATGCCGCGTCCGGGTGGCCCGCGGACGGTGACGGACGAGCAGGTGGCCGCACTGGTTTCCAGGACGCTGGAGTCCACCCCGAAGAACGCGACCCACTGGTCGACGCGCTCGATGGCGAAGGAACTGGGCCTGTCGCAGTCGACCGTGTCGCGGATCTGGCGGGCTTTCGGTCTGCAGCCGCACCGTTCGGAGTCGTTCAAGCTGTCGACCGATCCGTACTTCGTCGACAAGGTTCACGATGTCGTCGGCCTCTATCTGGACCCGCCCGAGCGGGCCCTGGTGTTCTGCGTGGACGAGAAGTCGCAGATCCAGGCCCTGGACCGCTCGCAGCCGGTGCTGCCGATGATGCCCGGCGTCCCGCAGAGGACCACCCACGACTACGTCCGGGCCGGCACCACCACTCTGTTCGCCGCTCTGGAGGTGGCCACCGGCAAGGTGATCGGCTCCCTGCACCGGCGCCACCGGGCCGAGGAGTTCAAGAAGTTCCTCATCAAGCTCGACCGGGAAGTGCCGGACGGCCTCGAGGTCCACCTGGTGCTGGACAACTACGCCACCCACAAGACCCCGGCCATCAAGACCTGGCTGCTGGCCCACCCCCGGTTCCACCTGCACTTCACACCGACCGGGTCGTCCTGGCTCAACCTGGTGGAGCGGTGGTTCGCCGAGCTCACGAACAAGCAGATACGGCGAGGCGTCCACAAGACCGTCCAAGCTCTGGAGCAGGACATCCGGACCTGGATCGCCGCATGGAACACCGACCCAAAGCCCTACATCTGGACCAAGACCGCAGACGAGATCCTCGAACGCCTCGCCTCATATCTGAACAGAATTCCTGACTCAGAAGACTAGGGGGTGTCCGTGAAGTCGCGCCTGGCCCGGGATCGCCACACGGACCGGTGCCGGGCCTTCGCCGGCCCGTCGCGGCGGCGGTATGTGAGACGGCGAGCCGCGACCGGCCCCCGCCCCGAGGCCGGGGCCTCACGGGCGGGTGACCTGATCACCGTCCGAGGCGGCGGCCCACCGCCCCTGGACGAGGCGCCGCGATCACCCCTCGGAGGCGGCGGCCCCGGGCCACCCGTGGCGGAGGCGCCCTCACCGCCGCGCGGCGCCCCGGCCGGCCCGGACGGCCCGCCCCGGCCGGACGGCGAGGACGGCGGCCCCCGGCGTCCCGGCCCGTGAGCGCGCGTCAGGCGCCCGGCCCCCTCGGCCGATTAGGCTGGGGACCATGACTGCTGAGCTTCGCCGTGTCGTCCTCGCCTCCGCCTCCCCCGCCCGGCTCGGGCTGCTCCGGCAGGCCGGACTCGCCCCCGAGGTCATCGTGAGCGGGGTCGACGAGGACAAGGTCCAGGCCCCCACCCCGGCCGAGCTCGCGCTCACGCTCGCGGAGGCGAAGGCAGCCCATGTGGCCGCCCGGCCCGAGGTGTTCGGCGCGCTCGTCATCGGCTGCGACTCGGTCCTGGAACTGGACGGGCAGGCCCTCGGCAAGCCGGCCGACGCCGAGGAGGCCACCGCGCGCTGGAAGGCGATGCGCGGCCGGGTGGGCGTCCTCCAGACGGGTCACTGCGTGTACGACACGGCCGCCAAGCGCTTCGAGTCGGCGACGGCCTCGACCGTGGTCCGCTTCGGCGAGCCGACGGACGAGGAGATCGCGGCGTACGTGGCGAGCGGCGAACCGCTCCACGTGGCGGGCGCGTTCACCCTGGACGGGCGTTCGGCGCCGTTCATCGAGGGCATCGACGGCGACCCCGGCAACGTGATCGGCCTGTCGCTGCCGCTGCTGCGCAGGCTCCTCGCGAAGCTGGACGTACGGATCACCGACCTCTGGGCCTGACGCTCAGA
>NZ_JAPSIW010000899.1 GCF_031178505.1 Streptomyces sp.
CTCACCGAGCGGTACCTCGACCACCTGAACCCGGCCCTGGCGCTCCGCTGGCGGGACGGCTCCACCACCTGACCCGGCGGCACCCGGGTCCTCCGGAACGACGGCGGGCGGGCGGCGGGAGGACCGGCGTCACGCCGTAGGGTTTCGGCCCGTGACCTCCGCCGACGTCTCCTCCTGGCACGCCGCCGCCGTACGCGTACCGCCACCGCTCCTGTTCACCGACGGACGGGTACGGACCGCGCGGACCCCGCTCGCGCCCGCCGGCGTGCGGCAGCCCGTGCCCGGGACACCGGAGGCGCCGGGGGCCCGTGCCGCGACCCGCGTGACGCGGGCGGTCCTCGCGCTCGGGGTCGTCCTGCTGCTCCTCGCGACGAGCGGATGGACCGCGGTCCGGCAGCGGCCGTCACCGGGTCCGCCGCGCGAGGCCGCGCTCGTCGCCTGGGAGCGGGAGCGGTTCGACGGCCGGCCGCTGCCGGACCCGGCCGGCGCCCCGCCCCGGGCCGTCGCCGCCTTCTTCGCCCGGCTCGGGCAGGACCGGGCCGAGCGGCTCGCCGCCCGGCACCCCCTCGTCGTCGGCAACCTCAACGGCGCCCCCGCCGCCCTGCGCTACCGGGCCAACCGGATCTCCCTCTCCCGCGCGCTCGCCGCCGAACGGGGCCGGGTGGACGACCCCCGGCTGACCGCCGACGGGCGGCACGAGGCCCTGCGGCGGGTCCACCGGTTCACGTCCCTCCTGCGACCGGACCGCCAGGTCCTCGCCTTCGACCCGGCGGGTACGGGACGCACCGCCGAGGTCCTCGGCGACCTGGAGCGGGCCGAGCGGATATCGGTGATCGTCCCGGGCGTCGACACCAACCTCCTCACCTTCCAGAAGACCCACAACCGGTACGGAGCCCCGGCCGGGATGGCCCGCGCCCTGTTTGAGGCGGAGCGCCGCACCGCGCCCGGCGCCCGGATCGCGGTCATCGCCTGGGCCGACTACACCGCCCCCGCCGCCGTCAACGTCGACGCCGCCACCGGCCGCCTCGCCGCCCACGGGGCCGAACGGCTGGT
Organism: Streptomyces sp.; assembly: GCF_031178505.1. Classification (GTDB taxonomy): domain Bacteria; phylum Actinomycetota; class Actinomycetes; order Streptomycetales; family Streptomycetaceae; genus Streptomyces; species Streptomyces gulbargensis. Next base: position 1,054 of record NZ_JAPSIW010000899.1, read on the forward strand.
GGCCCTGGCCGCGGCGCTGCCGGGGCACGCGCGCGTGGCGCTGTTCTGCCACAGCTACGGCTCCGTGCTCTGCGGGATCGCCGCGCCCCGGCTGCCCGGCCGGGTGACCGACCTGGCCGTGGCGGGCAGCCCGGGCATGCGGGCCGAGCGGGCCGCGGACCTCGGCACCCCGGCGCGGGTCTGGGCGATGCGGGACCCGGACGACTGGATCGGGGACGTGCCGCACCTGGAGGTCGGCGGCATCGGGCACGGCGCGGACCCGGCGGAGCCGGAGTTCGGCGCGCGGATCCTGTCGGCGGCGGGCGCGGCCGGACACAGCGGTTATTTCGAGCCGGGCACGGAGAGCCTCGGCAACCTGGCGGCCATAGGGGTGGGGGCGTACGAACGGCTGGTCTGCGCACATGCCGACCGCGCTTGCCACGACGGAATCTTCGACGCGGAAGGGGTCTGACGCGCGTAGATCACAGAATTTCGGGACCTTTCGGAGGGGCGACGCGCGGGCACGCGCCGCATACGATGAGGCGTATGGGTGATGTGCTGGCCGGAATTCATGCCACCTGGGAGTTCGAGAGCGACGCCCTCGTCATCCGATTCGAACGGGGGATCCGCACGCCGAAGCTGTTCCAGGCACTGCGCGAACGGCGCGTACCGCACGAGGCGCTGGCCTCCGTGACGCTCACGCCGGGCAGGCGCGGCACCGTCGTGCTGCGCGCCGTGCCACGGCCGGGGGCCGATCCGCTGATGGAGGCCGCGGCCGGACAGCTCAAGGAGGGCAGCGACCCGTACCGGCTGGTGCTGCCGGCGGACCGCGAGACGCTCGCCGAGTACTACCGCGACGAGCTGCGCGGCGTCCTCGCGCCGGACGCGGAGCGCGAGCCCGCCGAGCGCTTCCTGGTGGCGGCGCCCTCGGGACCGCAGTCCTTCAAGGCGTACGACGGCAAGGCCAGCTTCGACGGGCACGCGGAGGTCGCCTTCCGCTGGTTCTGGACGGGTGCGTCGTCGGAGAAGTGGAAGGCCGGCGACCAGACCTTCTCGGTACGGGAGCTCAGCGGGGTCGAGTGGCGCTCCCCCGACGTCCTCGACGGCTACCTGCGGCTGCTGCCCCGGAACGGCGCCCCCCGGGCCGCCCAGCCCGACCACGACCCTGCGTCCGTCGTCTTCGGCCTCGGCTACGGGCCGGTCCACGAGTCCCTCCCCTTCGCCGCGGCGGTCCTCGCGGCGATCCGCACCAGCCCGGACCGCGCCCCCGTGGCCGCCGCCGCGCCCGCCCTCGGCAGGACCGGGGCCTCCGGTGACCCCGGGGCCGTCGCCGAAAGGATTCGGCACCTGGGGGAACTGCACCGGGCGGGACTGGTGACGGACGAGGAATTCACGGCGAAGAAAGCGGAACTCCTGGCGGAGCTCTG
>NZ_JAPSIW010000900.1 GCF_031178505.1 Streptomyces sp.
TGCACGTGTCCGCTCGGCGGCACCAGGCCGCCGGTGTGGACAGGACGGCCGGCGGCGAGGAAAGAGGATCCCACGCCCGTGCCCAGCGTCAGGCCGATGACCCGGTCGTGACCGGTGGCGGCTCCGGAACCGTGCTCGCCGATGGCGAACGCGTCGGCGTCGTTGAGGAACCGTAGCTGCTCGGACCGGCCGGCCAGCCGCTCGCGCAGCCCGGCCCCGACGTCGACGCCGGACAGGGATTCGAACTTCCCCACGTCGGCGAAGCGGCCGATGCCCCTCGCGTAGTCGAAGGGGCCGGGTATCGCCACCCCCCAGCACGGGCCGTGCCCGGTCGGCAGTGTCTGCGCGGCCGATCCGATGGCGTCGAGGAGGTCGTCGGCCCGGGCGTGCGGGTTCAGAGGCCTGCGGATCCTGGTGGAGGGGAGGGGACGGCCTGCGGCCGGGTCCACGAGAGCGGCGGTGACGTGCGTACCGCCGATGTCGAGGACCGGTACCGGCGCCGGGGTCCGCTCCTCGGGGGTCACGGTCACGGCTCGACCACCAGCGCCTTGACGATCCGCACCTCGTCGTCGCCGAGCGCGCGGACGCGGTAGGGGCCCACGGCGGCGGGGATCGTGATGGTCTCGGCGAAGGCCAGGGAGTGGGTGCGGCCGTCGAGGGTTTCGATGAGGGCGCCTTCGCCCGCGGCGATGTTGAGGATGTGGAAGCGGCCCTCGGTGTCGTCGGGGATGTCGGCGCCGCCTTCGACGACGAGGCGGTGCACGGCGTAGAACATCTCGGGCAGCGCGCCGATGACCTCTTCGCGCCAGCCCTCTCCCGCGCGCACGGTGCGCGGCAGCTGGACGAGGTCCTTCGTGACGTCGTCGCCGCGCCGGGTCGTGTCCAGGTTGGCGAAGCCGTGCTCGTAGGGCAGGGGCCGGGACGCACCGTCGGCGTCCTTGCGCAGCCAGTCGTAGAACCGGAGGGAGTAGAGGTAAGGGGTCGCGCTCACTTCGAGCACCAGGTTTCCCGCGCCGGAGGCGTGCGGTGTGCCCGCCGGGATCATGAACAGCTGTCCCACTGTCGCCGGGTAGGTCCGGACGTGGTCCGTCACGGGCATCGGGGTGTCGTTGGCGATGGCGTCCTCCACCTGGCGGCGCATGGTGTCGGGGTCCGCCTCGTCGGTGAGGCCGAGCAGTACCTGGGCGCCGTCCTCGCTGGCCGTGACGTAGTACGTCTCGTGCTGGGTGTACGGCCAGCCGAACACCTCGCGCATGTACCGCTCCTGCGGGTGGAGGTGCAGGGACAGGTTGCCACCGCCCATCGTGTCGAGGTAGTCGAAGCGGATCGGGAAGGACGTGCCGAACCGGCGGTGGACGTCTTCACCGAGCATGTCCTCGGGGTGTTCGACGCACAGCAACTGGAAGGGGACCTCGACCTGCGGCCCGTCCTTCTCGCCGACCAGGACTCCCGCTTCGGGAGCGATCAGCTCGTAGCCGAGGGCGGTGTTGCCGGCCCGGGGGGTGAAGCCGAGTTCACTGGCCGCCCACTGGCCTCCCCACGGAGTGGAGTTGAAGTAGGGACGGGTGCGTACGGGACCCCGTGCCAGGTGCGCCAGGGTGCCGCGAAGCGCGGGACCGTCCAGTGAGGCCGGGCGGGCGGTGTCCTGCACGTCGATCCAGCGGTCGACCCGTCCCGCGATCGCGTCGCGGTGCCGGTCCAGCACGGGCCAGTCGGTGTAGAACAGCCGCACCAGGTCGCCGGGCTCGTCGCGCCGGCCCAGGTTGACGCCGACCGGCAGCTCGCCCTTCGCCACCGCCGCCTCGGCGTACCGCTTCGGCAGGTCGGCGTACCACAGCACGTCCGGACCGCACAGTGAAGCACCCGGCCCGTACACCACCGTCACTCCGTCCCGCACCGGGCGCTCGGCCCGCGGGAGGGAGTCGAACAGGTCCGCGACCTGGGCGGGGGAGAGCGGTGTGAAGAACGGGTCGTCGGGGTGGACCGGCCGGGCGGCCAGCCGCTCGTCCGCGGCCGCCGCGTAGTGGTCGCGTACATCGAGCAGGTCCACGTCGCGGCCCGCGGAGCGCAGGGCCGCGGACAGGCCGTCGGTCAGCGCGGGCCAGTCGAGGGCCGCTGGGCCGTCGACCGCCAGGACCAGCGCGCCGAGCGGCAGATCCGCGGCTGGGGCCGACCAGCCGGCGGCCACTTCCCCGGCGACCGGCGGGTAGCTGGGGAGGGGGTCGTACGAACGAGGCGCGGGCACATCTGCTCCTTACTCGGCTCCATGGTGACGAGAGTTAACGATAACAGTGCTTGGCTGAAGGTGTCCATGGCTGCACTGTCGGCTGGATCCGGCCCTTTGATGCCATTGACCTGCACTTTTAATGGGAGACGTCTATGGCTGCGGATTCTTTTCCCGTTGAGGTATTGCTACCGCCGGAATGGTGTCGTTAACCTCACGCCACACGCACTTGGAC
>NZ_JAPSIW010000901.1 GCF_031178505.1 Streptomyces sp.
GGGAGCGCCGGGACGCCGGGGGACACGGGCACGACGGGGAACGCGTAGGGCGGCGCCGCGGGGAGCGGGGCCCCGCCGACCGGCCCGAGTGCGCCGGGCGGCGGCGCGCGCACCGAGCCACCCCGCGCGGTCCGGGGCACGGGCCCGGGGGGAGTGTCCGCGGGCGCGCGACCGGTCCCTCGCCGGGGCGTCGGCGCCCCGCGTACGCGGGCGCGCGTCGAGGCGTGAACGGTCGCGGAACCGGGGCCGCGGCCGGGTCCTCGCGGCTCGTGCGGCGACTGCCCGGCGTCCCGGGCCCCCGCCCTTCGAAGGCCGGCGCCCCGCCTCGTACCGGAACGGGGCCCACGCGCCCTCCGTCACCGAGAGTTCCGGCCGGGTGGGCGTGGGGGCGGCGGTGGCGGGTGCCCCGTGGGGGTGGCCGTCGGCGGAGGTGATGTTTGTTCTCGCCCTTCGCGGACACTCGCACCTCACACCCGCCGCACGTCAGCGGCTCTGCGTCACGAAGGGCAGTCGCATGACCACGTACACGACCAGTACCCGTCCCGCGCGCGTCCGGCGGCGGCGTTCCGTGAGGGCCGGCCTGCTGGCGGCCACGGCCGTCGCCGCCCTCACTCTCAGTGCCTGCGGCGACGACGGGGACGGGGACGCCGCCTCCGCCCCGAGCACGACCGGCGCCCCCTCGCGCCCCGCCGTCTGTGAGGATCTGGCCAGTCTCAAGGGGCACGCGTCGGAGCTGTCCCGGCTCGGCCCGTCGTCGAGCTACGCGGACATCGAGGACCTCCGTGAGGACATGAACGGAGACATGGACGACATCCGCGAGAGCGCCAAGGAGACCGGCGGTGCCGCCGTGGACACCGGCCGGCTGGACCGGGTGTACGGCACGTTCAACAAGACCGTCGACGCGCTCGACGACGACCGGATGTCGGGGGAGGGCCGGCTCAACCAGCTCAGGCCGCAGCTCGCCGAAGTGACGAAGGCCGTCACCGACTCCGAGCGCGCCGCGTCCTGCTGAGCGCGGCCCTCCGGGGCTGAGAGACCCCACGGCCGAGGGGCCAGGGCGGAACGCGCCCGGGGCCGGAGCGGGTTCGCGGATTCCAGCGGCGGGTCCCGTCGGCGGACGGGACCCGCTTCCTCGTTCCCCGCCCGCCCCGGACCGCTCAGGACCAGGTGATCGCCGACGTCTCGCGCCACAGGGCCGCGAGGTCCGGGCCCCCGGTCAGCGTCACGGCGTCGGCGGGCAGCCGGTTCCAGAGGTACAGGTAGAGCAGGTCGGCGGTCCCGCTCAGCTCCGTGTCGGCGGCCGGCTCCCCGAAGGTGGCGCCCGGTTCCACCGCGGTCCGCTCGGTGCGGGGCGCGTCGCCGGAGAGCCGTACCGTCCACACGTCACCGGTGTCGGTGGCGCGTACCCGCAGGAGGCGCGGTTCGGGCGTCCGTACGCGGCTGCGGTCACGGGCGTGGAAACCGCGCAGCAGCTCGTCGATGCCGTCGGCCGCGAGAACCGGGTCGACCATGCCGGGGCCCGTGGGGAGCGCGGACTCGGCGTCGGCCCGGTGCACGGTCGTCTCGTGGGCCTGCCGCCGCGCCCAGAACGCGAGGGGCGACGGCGCCGGCAGGAAGGTCCAGCACTCCAGCCCCTCCGGCGCCGCGCGGAGGGCCGCGACGAGGCCGTCCAGTCCCTCGCGGTAGTGCGCGAGCAGGGCGTCGCCGTCGAGGTCCGGCTCACGTGCGGCCGGTCGGTACGAGGTGTGCCCCTCGGCCACGAAGGCGGTGGCCCAGCGGTGCACGGTCGTGGTGTGCCGCAGCAGGTCCCGGATCCGCCACCCGGGACAGGTCGGCACCGCCGCGTCGGGGCCCGCCTCGGCGGCGGCTTCCGCCAGGGCCTGTCCCGCCGCGTCCAGCGCGTCGATGTGCTCCGCGACCTTCATCGTCCCCTCGGGGACACTGCTTTCCTCGATCATGTCCATGGCCCGGATTCTGACAGCCCTGGCGCGCGGGGGAAGAGGCGAGCCGCGATCCGTCTCAGGCCTCGGACACGGGCGGGGGCGGTGGGGCCGCCGAGGTGGACGGGGCGGTCAAGCGGCCGTGGAGGCACCCGCGTTGCGTGCTCCGTACCCCATCACCGCGGCGCCGGCGGCCAGCACGGCGACGGTGGTGAGCGCCACCGGCAGGGAGAACCAGTCGGCGAGGAACCCGATGGACGGGGGGCCCAGCAGCATCCCGCCGTAGCCGAGGGTGGACGCGGTCGCCACCCCGCCGGGTCCGGCGAGGGCGCCCGCGCGGGCCACGGCGACCGGGAAGATGTTGGCGAGCCCGAGGCCGGTCACCGCGAAGCCGAGCAGTGCGGCCCACACGGTCGGCGCGAGCGCGCCGAGGAGCATGCCGGCGGAGGCGGTGATCCCGCCCGCGACCAGGGTGCGGGTCTGGCCGAACCGTTCCAGGAGCAGCGTGCCGGACAGCCG
>NZ_JAPSIW010000902.1 GCF_031178505.1 Streptomyces sp.
GCCTCGCGCAGCTCAGGGCCTGGCTCGCCGCCTCCCCGGGGACCGGCGTGCTCATCGCGCCGAACTTCTCCATCGGCGCCGTCCTCACCATGAAGTTCGCGCAGATCGCGGCCCCGTACTTCGAGTCGGTCGAGGTCGTCGAGCTGCACCATCCGAACAAGGTGGACGCCCCCTCGGGCACCGCCACCCGCACCGCTCAGCTGATCGCCGAGGCCCGGTCGAAGGCAGGCTGCGCCCCGCAGCCCGACGCCACGACCACCGCCCTCGACGGTGCGCGCGGCGCCGACGTGGACGGCGTGCCGGTCCACGCGGTACGCCTCCGGGGCCTGCTGGCCCACCAGGAGGTGCTGCTCGGCGGCGAGGGCGAGACCCTCACGGTCCGCCACGACTCGCTGCACCACTCCAGCTTCATGCCGGGCATCCTCCTGGGCGCCCGCCGCGTGACGACCGCCCCGGGCCTCACCTTCGGCCTGGAGCACTTCCTGGACCTGGGCTGAGCGTCATGGGCGGAAAGATCACGTACGTCTTCCTCTCCACCGTGCTGGTGCTCGTCTTCGGCGTGGTGGCGATGGAGGGCGTCCTGCTCCTGTTGACCGGCGAGCCGGCGGCCATGGGCATGGGTGCGGTGGCGTTCCTGCTGCCCTGCGTCGGCGCCTGGTTCCTCTGGAAGAACACCCGCTTCGCGCGCCGGGCGAACCGCCTGGCCGCGGAGCTGGAGGCGGAGGGCGGCCTGCCCGCCGACGAGCTGAGGCGTACGGCGGGCGGCCGGATCGACCGGGACTCGGCCGACGAGGTCTTCGCCCGGCGCAAGGCCGAGACGGAGGAGTCCCCGGACGACTGGCGCTGCTGGTTCCGGCTGGCGGTCGCCTATCACGACGCCCGCGACACCCCGCGGGCCCGCAAGGCCATGCAGCGGGCCATCGCCCTGCACGAGGGCCGTTCGGTCAGCGCGTAGCGGCCGGGACGGGTCCGTACTCGGCGCTCCACGCCTCGACGGTGTCGGCCGCCCGGTCGAAGGCCTCGACGCGGGAGAGGAAGTCGGCGTTGTGGTCGGTGAGCAGCAGCAGCTGCTCACCGGCCTGCCGGCCGAGCACCAGCGCCTGTCCCTGCACGGTCCGCGGGAGCCCCAGCCAGCGCACCGGCTGCTGCACGGTCCGCAGCGAGGTCACGCCGGCCCAGGGCGTGGTCGAGGTCCTGAGGAAACCGACCTTCCGCACCCCCGCCCGGCTCACCCAGATGCCCACGCGCAGCATGCGCAGGGCCGCCACGATGATCAGCGCGGCGACGGAGAAGGTCGCGACCGCGCCGCCGACGGCTCCGGCCGCGGCGATGATCACCGACGCGAGCAGCACGAAGGACGCCAGCAGCAGGGCGAGCGCGGCCGCGCCGACCCGGTACGGCCCCGGCCGGTACGGACGGCGCCACTGGTCGTGGTCGTCGAACGGCAGCGCGATGTCGTCGGTCGTGTCAAAAGCACGGTCGGCCGTCAGGAAGGGCAGGGGCACGACAGGTCCTCACTCACAAGCACGCTCGAAGGGGCAGTGCCCGGTGAGGCTACCTCAGCGGTTGACGGACGCCTCGGACTGCTGCCGGACGGCCGCGTCCCCCGCCTGGAGGGAGGGCATCCCGAAGACCAGCGAGCCGACGAGCCCGGCCACGACGGTGAGGCCGATCAGCGTACGGCCGACGATCTGTGCGGTGCCGGGCCGTTCCCTCGGCGGCGGAGTGACGTTACTGCGGAAGTGGTCGGCCTCCGCGACGAACGCGAACGGTACGGCCTCTTTCCGCCTGAACATCGGGTCACTCTCCTCGGTCGTCGTCGTGCGTGTCACAGGTACAGACGATCGAATCCCGCATTCGGTGCCGTATTTCACCGAAGCGGCCGAATCTCCTCCTCGAGGATGACGTCGCTACAGTGGGCGGGCTACAGACGACATGGAAGGACCGCTGGTGACCGACACCCCCACCGAGCCCGTGAAGATCGACTTCCGGAGCGACGTCACCGTCGAACTGGTCAAGAGCGCGGCCGCCGACTCCGACGTCCTCTGGGCGGCCCGGGTCTCCACGGCGGGCGAGCAGTCCCTCGACGAGCTCCAGAAGGACCCCGAGCGCTCGAAGGGCCTGATCAACTACCTCATGCGGGACCGCCACGGCAGCCCGTTCGAGCACAACTCGATGACCTTCTTCATCAGCGCGCCGATCTTCGTCTTCCGCGAGTTCATGCGTCACCGGGTCGGCTGGTCGTACAACGAGGAGTCCGGCCGCTACAGGGAGCTCCAGCCCGTCTTCTACGTCCCCGACACCTCCCGCAAGCTGGTCCAGGAGGGCCGCCCGGGCAAGTACGTCTTCGTCGAGGGCACCCAGGAGCAGCACGAGCTGACGGGGCGCGCGATGGAGGACTCCTACCGCCGGGCGTACGAGACGTACCAGGAGATGCTGGCCGCCGGCGTCGC
>NZ_JAPSIW010000903.1 GCF_031178505.1 Streptomyces sp.
GCGGCCGACCGTGTCTACACGCACGTCAAGCAGGCCGTACTCGACCGGCGCTACGAGGGAGGCACTCTCCTCACCGAGGGCGAACTCGCCCAGGCCGTCGGGGTGTCCAGGACCCCCGTCCGCGAGGCCCTGCTCAAGCTGGAGATGGAAGGGCTGCTGAAGCTCTACCCCAAGAAGGGCGCCCTCGTCCTCGCCGTCTCCGCCCAGGAGATCGCCGACGTCGTGGAGACCCGCCTCCTCGTGGAGGAGTTCGCCGTCCGCCGGGCCGTGCCCGCACCCGCCGCCCTGATCGCACGGCTCGAGGAACTCCTGGAGGAGCAGAAGCGGCACGCAGCCACCGGCGACCTCGCCGAGGTCGCCGTCACCGACCGCTGCTTCCACGCCGAGATCGTCCGCCACGCCGGCAACCAGATCCTCGCCCGCCTCTACGACCAGCTCCGCGACCGCCAGCTCCGCATGGGCGTCGCGGTCATGCAGTCCCAGCCGCACCGGATCGCCAAGAACATCACCGAGCACGCCGAGATCCTCGACCGGATCAAGGCGGGCGACGCCGAAGGCGCCGCCCACTGCGTCCGGCAGCACCTCAGCTGGGTCAGGGTCCTGGTCCGGGGTGAGGCCCGGTGAGCCGCGACAAGCACCGGACGTACGGCTCCGGCGCCGGCCTCCCCGGCGACCCGCCCGGCGGCCGCCGCGCCGCCCTCGTCTGGGGCGTCGGCGTCGCCGTCTACTTCGTCGCGGTCATCTTCCGTACGTCCCTCGGGGTCGCCGGACTGGACGCCGCCGACCGCTTCCAGGTCAACGCCTCCGCCCTGTCCACCTTCTCCATACTCCAGCTGCTCGTCTACGCGGGCATGCAGATACCCGTCGGCCTCATGGTCGACCGGTTCGGCACCAGGAAGGTCCTCGTCCTCGGCGTCGTCCTCTTCACCGCCGGCCAGCTCGGGTTCGCGCTCTCCCCCTCGTACGGCACGGCCCTCGCCTCGCGTGCCCTCCTCGGCTGCGGCGACGCCATGACCTTCATCAGCGTCCTGCGCCTCGGCACCCGCTGGTTCCCCGCCCGCCGCGGCCCCCTCATCGGCCAGGTCGCCGCCCTCTTCGGCATGGCCGGCAACCTCGTCTCGACGGTCTTCCTCTCCCGGGCCCTGCACGGCCTCGGCTGGACCACCACCTTCGTCGGCAGCTCCCTCGCGGGCGTCCTCGTCCTCGTCCTGCTGCTCGTCTTCCTCAAGGACCACCCGGAGGGGTTCGAACCCGCTCCGGGCTCCGCCCCGCGCGCCGGGGCCGCCTCCGTCCGCCGCCAGATCGCCGCCGCCTGGCGCGAACCCGGCACGCGGCTCGGCATGTGGGTCCACTTCACCACCCAGTTCCCTGCGATGGTGTTCCTGCTGCTGTGGGGGCTGCCGTTCCTCGTCGAGGACCAGGGGCTGACCCGCGCCACGGCGGGTGAACTCCTCACCCTGGTCGTGCTCTCCAACATGGCCGTCGGCCTCGCCTACGGGCAGATCATCGCCCGCCACCACGCCGCCCGCGCCCCGCTCGCCCTCGGCACGGTCGCGGCCACCGCGCTGCTGTGGGCGGCGACCCTCCTGCACCCGGGCGACCACGCGCCCATGTGGCTGCTCGTCACCCTCTGCCTCGTCCTCGGCGCCTGCGGCCCCGCCTCCATGATCGGCTTCGACTTCGCGCGGCCCGCCAACCCGCCGGAGCGCCAGGGCACCGCCTCCGGCATCGTCAACATGGGTGGCTTCGTCGCCTCCATGACCACCCTGCTCGCGGTGGGCGTCCTGCTCGACGCGACGGGCGACGACTACCGGATCGCGTTCTCGTCCGTCTTCGTCCTCGAAGCGCTCGGCGTCGCGCAGATCCTCCGCCTCAAGGCCCGCACCCACCGCAGGGAACGGGAGCGGCTCGTCGCGAGCCGCGTGGAGGCCGTGCACGTACCGGCGTGACCCCCCGGCGGGAGGACCGGCGGAGGCCGTCAGCGGGGGGTGACCGCGATGTTGTCCAGGATCGCCGCCGCCAGCGCCTCGTCGCCCTCGGTCTTCACCCGGTCGGCCACGTCCGCCGGCCGGACCCGGCCGCAGGCCAGCCGGACGAAGGTCTCCCAGTCCGTCGCCAGCGTCACCGCCGGCCCCAGCGACGGCGCCCCGTCGATCGAGCCGCGGCCCTCCGCGTCCACCCGGACCGTCCGCAGGAACTCCACCGGACCGCTCACGTCCAGCACCACCGCCGAGGAGGCGGGCGCCCCCGCGCCCCGCGCGACCACGTCCGGCATCGCCTCCAGGAGCACGTCGCGGGTCACCAGCGCGCCGGGCGCGTCCAAATTCCCCGGCGTACCGAGCGCCGCCCGCAGGTCCTGCTCGTGCACCCACACGTCGAACGCGCGCATCCGGTAACCGAGTTCGAGGGTCTGCTCGGCACCGAGGGGCGCGCGGATCACATGGTCGGGGG
>NZ_JAPSIW010000197.1 GCF_031178505.1 Streptomyces sp.
ATCTGCCGCTGACCGCCGTGGAGCGCGCGCTGGAGCACGACCTGACGGGCGGCGCGCGCGGGTCGGGCGGTCCCCGCTAGGCGTCCGGCGGCCCGGCCGTACGACGGCCGCACCGTTCTCGTCGTGCGCCTCGCCCACCGATACGAGATACGAGCCGAACTCGGCGTACGGGCGCGGACACGGGCGTGGCTCCGTCTCCGGGAGGCCCGGGTCCTCGCCGACGGGATCGACCAGGACGAGAGAGCTGACCAGGACGACCGAGCCGACCACTCGTACCCGACCTGCCGAAGCCGGCGAATGCCCCGCGGTCCGTTACCGGTGCGGGGCGCGCGGACCGCCCGCGGGTCTCACCCCGTCGCGCTGCCGCCGGGCGAGCGCACCACCGCCGCCGAGTTGAATCCGCCCCGGCCCCGGGCCAGGACCAGCGCCGTCGTCAGGTGCGGCATCTCGCGCGGCTGCCCGGTGACCAGGTCGACAGGGCAGTCCGGGGCCGGTCGCGCGGTGGCGGTGGTCGGGGGCACCACCCGCTCCCGCAGGGCGAACAGGGCCGCCGCCAGGTCCAGTGAGGATCCGCCGGCTCCGAGGCGCCCGGTCATCGTCTTGGGCACGGTGACGGGGACCCCGTACGGCCCGAACAGCGCGACGAGCACCGCGCTCTCGGCCCGGTCCGCCACCCGCTCACCGGCACCGTCGGCGAACACCACGTCCACCTGCCCGGGTGTCACACCGGCGTCCCGCATCGCCAGTTCGGCGGCCTCCCGCAGCCGGGGACGGCCCGGCCCGTCGAAGGTCGCGGCGCATCCGGCGACGACGCCGTAGCCGACCGCGCCCCTGCGGGCTGCCTCCCGGGCGTCTTCCACGACCAGCAGCGCGCCGCCCTCTCCCACCACATGGCCGTCGGCTGAGGCGTCGAACGGGCGGTAGGCCAGCGCGGGATCGCCGGTCAGGCTCAGCCGTCCGTCCGCGAGGTGCGCGGCCCAGCCCCACGGGCACAGCGTGGAGTCCACTCCCCCGGTGACCATCAGGCCGGCTCCGTCGCGCAGGCGCCGCCGGGCCCGGGCGAGCGCGTCGATCCCGCCCGCCTGTTCGCTGATGATGCTCGAACCGGTTCCGCGCAACCGGTGCCGGATGGAGATCTGTGCGGGGCCCGCGCCGTGGAACCAGGCCGACGACTGGTACACGCTGACGTGGCGCGCGCCCTTGCTCCACAGCGCCGAGAGCCCTCGCTGGCCGTACTCGGCGCCGCCCGCCGAACTGGCGGTGATCACGCCCGCTCCGTACTCGGGCAGGCTCGCCGGGTCGGCGCCGGAGTCCGCGAGCGCTTCCTCGGCCACGGCGAGCGCGATGCGGGTGACCCGGTCGGTCTCGGGCATCAGCCGGTTGGGTACGTGGTCCTCGTCGACGAAGCCGGACAGCTCGCCGGCGATGCGCACCGGGTAGCCGGTGGCGTCGAAGCGGGTGAGGGGACCGATGCCGCTGCGGCCCGCCAGCAGCGCCTGCCACCAGGCCCGCGTCCCCAGGCCGTTGGGAGCGGCGACCCCGATGCCGGTGACCAGGGCCTGACGCCGCCCGGCAGCCCGGCAGCCCGGCAGCCCGGCGTCCTGCGGGGCCTCGGGGTACCTCACGCCGCCTCCTTCAGCCGCGGCCGGGTCAGCACCGTCGCGCTGTGGAAGCCGCCGAATCCGCTCGCGATGCTCAGTACGGTGCTCGTGCGCTGCTCGCGCGCGAACAGCGGGGTGTAGTCGAGGTCGCAGGTCGGGTCCGGTTCCCGCAGGTTGGCCGTCGGGGGCACGGTGTCGTGCTGGATGGCCAAGGCGCTGGCCACCACGTCCAGCGCGCCGGCCGCTCCGAGCGCGTGCCCGATCATCGACTTGATGGAGCTGACCGGAACGCGTCGAGCGTGGTCGCCGAGGCCGGTCTTGATGGCGTGCGTCTCGTGCCGGTCGTTGAGCCGGGTGCCGGCGCCGTGCGCACTGACGTAGTCGACGTCGACCGGGTTCATCCGCGCCTCGTCGAGCGCGGCGCGGATGGTGTCGGCCATCTCCTGCCCGCCCGGTCGGAGACCGGTCATGTGGTAGGCGCTGCTGTGGGCCGCGTAGCCGGACAGTTCGGCGTAGGCGCGGGCGCCGCGGCGGCGGGCGTGTCCGAGTTCCTCCAGGACGACGACGGCGGCGCCCTCGCCGAGGACGAATCCGTCGCGGGTGCGGTCGAAGGGCCTGCTGGCCGTCGCCGGTTCGTCGTTGCGCGGGCTGGTCAGCCGGATGCGGTCGAAGCAGGCCATGGAGATCGGGGAGATCGGCGCCTCGGCGCCTCCCGCGACGACCACGTCGGCGCTGCCGTCCCTGATCAGGTCGGCGCCGTGTCCGATGGCGTCCAGGCCGGAGGTGCAGCCGCTGGAGACCAGGCCGACCGGCCCCTGGGCGCCGCTGTCGCGGGCGACGACGGCGGCGAGCGAGCTGGGCACGAAGTAGTCGTACAGGTACTCGGCTGCCTTGGTGTGGTCCAGCGTCGTGGTGTTTCCGCAGTCGCTGAGGATGGCGTACTGGGTGGCCAGGCCGGTGGTGCATCCGATGGCGCTGCCCAGGCTCACCCCGGTGCGTACCGGGTCGACCTGGGCGTCACGGACACCGCTGTCGGCGAGTGCCTCGCGGGCGCCGGTCAGGGCGAACTGGGCGACCCGGTCGAGGCGTTCGGTGTCGGCGAGAGTGAAGCCGTGCGCGGCGGCGTCGAAGTCGACTTCGGCGGCCACCCGGGAGCGGAAGTCGGAGGCGTCGAAGAGCGTGATGTTGCGGGTGGCGGTCCGGCCCGAGGTCAGCAGCGACCAGAAGGCCGCGTTGCCCACCGCGCCCGGGGCGACGACGCCGATGCCTGTGATGACCACGCGTTTCATCGGTGCGCTCCCGACGGGGCGGTGGCGAGGTGGTCGCGGCAGGCCTGTCCGACCAGCCGGGGGAGGTCCGGCAGGTCCGCGAAGAAGTGGTCCCCCGCCAGGGTGTGCTGCTCGATCGGTCCGTTGGTCCAGCGCCTCCAGTGCTCGAGCGCGGCGGGCACGGCCAGCGGGTCGTCACGGCCGGCGAAGACCAGGACGGGGCAGTCCACCCGTCCTCCGGTGGCGGGATCGACGGCCCGGTCCCGCAGGTCCCTGGCCAGCCGCAGGTCGTCGCGCAGCACGGGCAGGACGGTACGGCGCCACAGTCCTCCGGGGGAGGCCGAGCCGCCCTGCGGCACGGAACCGAGGCGGTCCAGCAGCGGCAGGAGTCGCTCGTCGGGCAGGTCCGAGGCGCCGATCAGGGCGGTCGCGGTGTGCGGGGGCAGACAGGCCCCGACGGCCAGGAACAGCGGCGGCGGCGCGCCGGCGTCGGCCAGGGCGCGGGTGAGGGTGTAGGCGACGAGGGCGCCGAGACTGTGCCCGTACAGCGCGTACGGACCGGTCCGCGCCGACTCCAGCAGGGTCGGCAGCAGATCGGCGAGGAGTGCGGCCCGGTCGGTGACCCGGGTCTCCCGGCGGCGGCCGGCGCGTCCGGGCAGCGGAAGGGCGGCGACCTCGACACCGGGCCCCACCGCCGCGGGCCAGGTGCGGTAGCCGGTGACTCCGGCGCCCGCGTGGGCGAGGCAGTGGAGTCTGACCGGCCTGCCGCCCTCCGCGTCGTCTCCCGTGCCAGAAGCCATGCGTCGCCCTCCTCCTGAGAAACCGCGTGCCGCCCCGGGCCCTGGGCACCACCTGTCGCGTGGTGCCCGGTGGCCGCGCCTGAGCGCGGGCGCCGGGCATCCGCCTTGCGATCGTGGCCGGTGCACCTCGTGCCGCACTCGACTCGGCACCGTGCCGACAGGCCCCCGCTCCCTCGCCACATGTGCGTCGGTGCTCCCGTGCGGGGGTCCTCAGGCCGCGTAGAGGTCGAAGGTCGAGGACCGGCGCGGCCCGGCGACGACGTCCAGACGGGGGTCGACGGTGAGCATCGCCTGGTGCATCCGCTGCAGTTGGGGGGAGGGCTCCACGCCGAGTTCGTCGATCAGGCGCTGGCGCAGTCTGCGGTAGACGTCGAGCGCGGCCGCCTGGCGCCCGGACCGGTAGAGCGCCACCATCGCCTGCGAGTGCAGGCCCTCGTGCTGGGGGTGGCGCGCGATGAGGTCGGTGAGTTCGGCGATGAGTTCGACGTGCCGGCCCAGGCGCAGGTCGGCGTCGATCCGCCGTTCGCGGACGACCAGGCGGCTCTGTTCCAGCCGCATCACCTCGATCTCCAGGATCGTTCCTACGCGTACGTCGACCAGCGCCGGGCCGTCCCACAGGTCCAGCGCCTCGCGCAGCAGGGCGGCGGCGAGCTCGTCCTCGCCGTCGTCGAACGCCTGCCGCCCCTCGGCCACCAGTCGCTCGTACCGGTAGACGTCGACGGCTTCGGCGGGGATCTGCAGCAGGTAGCCGCCGTACCGGGTGGCCAGCACGTCCTTGGCCGAGCCGGGGGCGTCGGGGCCCATGGCGGTGCCGAGCATCCGGCGCAGCTGAAGGATGTACGTCTGGAGCGTGGTCAGGGAGCTCTGCGGCAGGTTGGTGCCCCAGATCTCCTCCATGAGGGTGGGCACCGGCACGACCCGGCCCGGGTAGAGGGACAGCAGGGCCAGGATCTGGCGCGGCTTCCCTGCGGTCGGCACGACCGATATTCCGTTGACTTCGGCATTCAGCGCGCCCAGGACTTTTATCTCCATGATTCCTCCGAGCCGTTCAGACAGTCGATTCCGGGTCGGGTTATCGCGTCTTCGAATACTGTCGCCTCGCGGCGTTTTTTGGCACTGCCGACACGCCCGCACAAGAGGAACCGCACCGTCTTCCGACTTGCCTTCGAGAGTTTCTCGAGCACCCCTCGAACTCCTTTCGGGACCGTCTGCTGACGGCACCCTGACAAACCCCTGACGCAGGCCTTCTCCAGGGTGATTGAACAGACGGGAACCTGTTGTGAAGGACGTGAACACTGTTAGGTTTCAGGCCATGGCGACTGCATCGGCAAGCGCGCGGAAGCGCCGTGGAGCGGACCCGCTCGTCCAGGCGCTGCTGAAGCGTCTCGCGGGGCCAGACCATCGGGACGGCTCCGGGCCGGCGGACGCCGACGAGGTGCGGGAGGGGTTCGACTTCTTGCCAGACATGCCCTCCGCGCAGCTCCTGCCCATGGTGAGCAAATATCATCTGCGCGGGATCCAGGTGGGCTTTCCCGAGCTGATGAACGACTGCGCCTGAAACCTCCTCGAGAAATCTTCCACACCACCCTGCGGCTCACTTCAGATATCAGCACGTCGACCCCCGGGTGAGTACTGTCGAATCGGAATGAAGAGCCCCGGCCATTCATGATTTTCTGGGTGGCCGGGCGCAAAAGGCGGGTCGCGGATCTTCCCTCAGCCGACGCGCCGGTTTCCGGGGGGCTGGTACGGCATGGAGTTTCGGATTCTGGGTCCGGTGCAGGTCTACGACGAGTGCACCGGTGTGCTGATCGTCCCGTCGGGGGCGAAGCAGCGCGCGCTGCTGGGCGCCCTCGTGGTGAAGGCCGGTCAGGTCGTGCCCGCCGAACGGCTCGTCGACGAGCTGTGGGGCCAGTGCCCTCCGGCCAACGCCGCCAACGCCCTGCAGGCCCATGTCGCCCGGCTGCGCCGGCTGCTGCCGTGCGGTGAACCCGGCTCGGGCCGCCCGCACCACGAGTGGCTGGTCACCCGTCCCCTCGGCTACGCGCTGCGGCTGGGTGACGCCGACACGGACGCCGGGCGCTTCCGCCGGCTGGCCGCGCACGGCAGGGAACTGGCCCGTGACGACCCCGGCGCCGCGGCCGGGGTGCTGCGCCAGGCGCTCGCCCTGTGGCAGGGACCCGCGCTGCAGGGCAGTGGACAGGGCACCATCTGCGCGGCTGAGGCGGCTTTGCTGGAGGAGAACCGGCTGGTCGCCCTGGAGACGCTGTACGACGCCAGCCTGCTGGCGGGTCACTGCCACGAGGTCACCGGTGAGCTGGAGGAGCTGGTGGTCGCCCACCCGTTGCGGGAGCGGTTCTACGAGTTGCTGATGACCGCCCTGCACCGGTGCGGGCGGCAGGCCGAGGCTCTGGGAACGTACGACAGGGCGCGCCGGCGACTCGCGCACGACCTGGGCATCGAGCCGGGGCCGGCACTGCGCAGTCGTATGGAGTCGGTCCTGCGCCGTCAGGACCCGGCCGGGGCGGCCGAGGGCGCGGCGCGGGCCGTGGCCGGTCCGGCGACCGGCACGGGGCCGGTGGACGAGGCGCGGACCGCGGACGATGCGGTGGCCGGCGCGGTGAGCGTGCGGATGCTGGGCGAGGAACTGGCCCGGCTGCGCGGGCACGTCGACCGTCTGACCCGCGAACACCGGGAACTGGCGGGGCGGCTCGACCGTCTGACGTCCTCGCCGGTCGCCGGACCGCGGGACCTCGCGTCGTGACGGGCCTGCCGGACGGGCCGCGGACCCCGGAGGAATCGTTTCTGGCGTGGTCCGTGCGCGCGGCGGACGGCGTGCCGGTCAGCGGGTGACGAGCCGGCCGCCGTTCGCCGCCGAGGGCAGTGGAGCCTCGGGGCGGGTGGCGAGGATCGAGCGCTGAAGCCGGCTGAGCGCCGTCGACGGCTCCAGGCCCAGCTCCGACACCAGCGTGGTGCGCAGCCGGCGGTAGACGTTCAGTGCCTCACCCCGGCGACCGGAGCGGTGCAGGGCGAGCATGAACTGGCCGTGCAAGCTCTCGTGCATCCGGTACTGATTGACCAGCACCGTCAGCTCCGACAGCAGTTCGCGATGGCGTCCCAGCCGCAGATCGGCCTCGATGCGCTGGTCGAGCGCGCACAGCCTGGCCTCCTCCAGCCGCCCGATCTCCATCTCGATCCGGCGGCCCGCCTGGACGTCGGTGAGTGCGGAACCGTGCCACAGCGAGAGGGCCTCGCCCAGCCGACGGGCCGCGGCGGTGTAGTCCTCGGCGTCCATGGCCCGGTAGCCGGTGCCGGCCCGGCGCTCGAACTCCCGGTAGTCGACGGAGCCGCCCCGGGTGAGGAGCCGGTAGCCGCCGGGGACGGTGGCCAGCACGTCCTTGGCCGTGCATCGTTCCTGTTCGCCGCAGGCCAGTGCCTCGGTGAGCAGTTCGCGCAGCTGCAGGATGTAGGTCTGCAACGTGGTGCGGGCACTGCGCGGCGGGTTCTCCCCCCACAGTTCCTCGATCAGCGTGGTCACGGAGACCACCTGGTCGGCGTTGAGCGCGAGAAGGGCGAGTACCCGCCGCGGCTTCGGAGCCGTCGGCACGACCGACACGCCGTTCTCCCGGACCGACAGCGCACCCAGCACTTCGATGTCCACGTCTCCCCCATAAGTTCAGGCTGAGGCCGCCGAGCGGCCTGCGCTCATCCCGCTGCCGGGGTCCGGTGCGCGATGACGACCGGACTCCTTGATAAAAAAACAGCACGGTCGGTTTGTCAATATCGTAGCCATAGTTCACCGAGGGATGGCAGAGATCCAGCCAGTTACGCGCATGACGACGCGAACGCAAGGGCCGTCGAGGTGAGCGGAAGCGCTCAGTCAGGCCGTTCTGCTGACCTGACTTCGCATCCCAGAAGCGAAAACCGGCCTCAAGGGGGGCGCGAGGACGCATGGCCGAAAACGTCCATCCACCGCCGGGCACGACACAACGAGGCCAAGCCGACGAAGCGGGGCAAAAAACAGACCGTTCAGTATTCAAGCGGGTGTGCGAGCTCCGCCGGCCTCCAGCTCCGGGCGGAGTGTCGCCCGGGCGATCGTCGGCAGCAACAGCAGCCAGAACTGCGTGATCGTGCGCCGGGAGAGCCAGGCGGCGTCCCGCGCACCGAGCGCCTCGAACCCCACGGTGGCGGCGACTACGGCGGTGACGGCGCCCTCCGCCGTCACGCCCGCGCACAGCTCTCCCCGCTCCTCGGCGCGCCTCATCGCCCGCGCGACCCACGCCTGCCAGAGCACCCGCAGGTCCGCGTGCGGCGGCCTGGCCGCGTCCGCGCCCAGACCGAACGCCGCCCGGAGCACGACGTCCTGCCGCAGCGCCGCGGCGAGTGCGTGGGTGACGTCGACGAGGTGCTGCAACAGGCTGGACCGGGCGGGCGCCGGCCGGTCGGTGATGGACCTCAGGATCCGTGCGGCCGCCTCCTCCACCGCGTTCGCCAGAGCCGCCTTGGTGGTGAAGTGGAAGTGCAGTGCACCGCTGCTCACCCCGGCCCGCGCGCAGATCGCGGTGAGCGACGCACCCGTGAAACCCTCGCGGTCGAAGATCTCCGCCGCCGACCTGATCAGGGCTTCACGAGTACGTACCGCACGTTCCTGTTTGACCATCGACTGCTCCGTTACTGCGGGGGATTGCCGTGCTTCCGGGACGGCACGTCGGCGTCCTTGGTGCGGAGCATGGTCAGGGAGCGGATGAGCACCTCGCGGGTCTCGGCGGGGTCGATGACGTCGTCGACCAGGCCGCGTTCGGCCGCGTAGTAGGGGTGCATCAGCTCGGTCTTGTACTCCTTGACCATGCGGGCGCGCATGGCCTCGGGGTCCTCGGCCTCGGCGATCTGCCGGCGGAAGATGACGTTGGCGGCGCCCTCGGCGCCCATCACGGCGATCTCGTTGGTCGGCCAGGCGTAGGTGAGGTCGGCGCCGATGGACTGGGAGTCCATGACGATGTAGGCGCCGCCGTAGGCCTTGCGCAGGATCAGGGAGATGCGCGGGACGGTGGCGTTGCAGTACGCGTACAGCAGCTTGGCGCCGTGGCGGATGATGCCGCCGTGCTCCTGGTCCACGCCCGGCAGGAAGCCGGGGACGTCCAGAAGAGTGATGATCGGGATGTTGAAGGCGTCGCACATCTGGACGAAGCGGGCGGCCTTCTCGCTGGCTTCGATGTCCAGGACGCCGGCCAGGGCCTGCGGCTGGTTGGCGACGATGCCCACGACCTGACCGTTCAGACGCGCCAGAGCGCAGATGATGTTGCGGGCCCAGCGCTCGTGGACCTCCAGGTACTCGCCGTCGTCGACGATCTCCTCGATGACCCTCGCCATGTCGTAGGGACGGTTGCCGTCCGCCGGCACCAGGTCCAGCAGCACCTCGGAGCGCCGGGTCTGCGGGTCGGAGCAGGGAGTGCAGGGCGGGTACTCCCGGTTGTTCTGCGGGAGCATCGACAGCAGGTAGCGGACCTCGGCGAGGCAGGTCTCCTCGTCGTCGTAGGCGAAGTGCGCGACACCGGAGGTCTCGGCGTGGACGTCGGCCCCGCCCAGACCGTTCTGGGTGATCTCCTCGCCGGTGACCGCCTTGACCACGTCGGGACCGGTGATGAACATCTGCGAGGTGTCGCGGACCATGAACACGAAGTCGGTGAGGGCGGGGCTGTAGGCCGCGCCGCCCGCGCACGGGCCGAGCATCACGCTGATCTGCGGGATGACCCCGGACGCCTTGGTGTTGCGCTGGAAGATGCCGCCGTAGCCGGCGAGCGCCGAGACACCCTCCTGGATCCGGGCGCCCGCACCGTCGTTGAGGGAGACCAGCGGGGCACCGGCCGCGATGGCCATGTCCATGATCTTGTGGATCTTCGTGGCGTGCGCCTCGCCCAGCGCACCGCCGAAGATCCGGAAGTCGTGCGCGTAGACGAAGACCGTCCGGCCCTCCACCGTCCCCCAGCCGGTGATCACACCGTCCGTGTACGGCTTCTTGGCCTCCAGCCCGAACCCGGTCGCCCGGTGCCGCCGCAACTGCTCGACCTCCCGGAACGACCCCGGGTCCACCAGCAGCTCGATCCGCTCCCGCGCGGTCAGCTTGCCCTTGGCGTGCTGCGC